>JAVHLB010000006.1:100000-208863 GCA_031082425.1 Candidatus Edwardsbacteria bacterium
CGCTTATCCCGATTTTGTGCTTTGCACCCCTGCGCCTCGCCCTGAGCGGTGTCCTGAGCCGGTCGATGGACGATGTCGAAGGGAGCTACAGCCCCACTTAACTTAAACTCTAACAACCAATAACTAAATCCTAAAAACCAAGGTGGATTATACAATAAAATATTCTGATATGCAAGGGGAAAGGGTATCAATAGCGGTATTTCAGAGATATTTTAGCAAACGGCGCATCAGGATTTCCGCTCAAAAGATAGCCGGCATTGAAAGGTTGATCATCATTCAACTGGGCATCCATAGTGAGCCGGCCGAATTCAAAACCCAGCCCGAAGCAAATGTTAAAATCCGATTCGCTGAAGGCCTCCTCTGCAATAGCCGCATTATCGGCAAACCTGGTTTTATTGTTGATCCAAACGGTCCTCTGGCTGGCACCCAGCCGAAGCGTCAGCCACTTCAAAAGATCGGCCTCGATCCCGGCCTGAAGACCGGGCAATACGATAGCGCCGGTCTCCCGGCTGATATATTTTTGTGAAGGTACTGCTGAAACCAGCCAGATATTATTGGAGTCGGATATATCTATGCCGGAACCTTCCAGGGAAAGGCCGGCTAAAAGCTTAACCCCAGGGTTGGGACAATACTCGGCTCCCAGGGAAATAACAAACCCGCTTTGGGAATACTTCCCCCCGGTTTTGTCATACCTGGAGCCCGGCAGGTGCATGGTATCGGCATAGCTGGCGGCATACCCCAGGGTAAACGAATTGAATGACAGGGCCGGCACTATTTTGATTGCCGGGGTCACCCCGTAGAACAGCCTGACATCAAGTTTTTTGCCGCCGCCCTCCCGGATTTCCACCTTTTCCCAGTATAGGGGATCGGCTCCGCTCAGCTCGAATTCCGAAGAGAATGAGATCGTCTGAAGGCCCAGGCCGGTCTGCAGATAGATATTGTCGCCAAAAATCCGGGATGCGCCGGCGTCAAAGCTCCAGATGCCGGAATGCGCCTGGCGTTTTACCGCATCCGCCGGGATGGTATCGCTGAAAGCATAACTTTTGTCCCCCGAAGCCTGGGCGATGTGCAGTCCGGCCACCACCAGCCCCAGATCCCGGGCATAGAATAAGTGAAATTTATTGCCGGGTAACGGTATGTTGTTGCGGGGCGACATCAGGGGATTATTGGCGATGGCGGCGTTCAGGGCCGGGATCAAGGCCTCAATGTTTATTTCACTAAACAGGTCGCCGAAACCCGCCCCAAAGGTGCCCAGCTTCTGTTCATCATCCGACCAGGTCCCCAAAAATGACATCCGGTTCCTGTCAAAGGGAAACGAATCCAACTCCAGCGATAACAAGCGGGGATAGTTGTTCAATTCGGCCGGGAAAAGCCAGATATCGCCGGGATCGGTGGTAAATATGGCCGCCGGGCCCAGCGCGGACCGGGCGCTTTGGGTGGCAAAAGACGCTCCCCCTGAAAGCAGCAACGCCAAGGAGGCAAGCCTTAAAAAGGCTTTTCTCATACGTATTCTCTTAAAAGTTTTTTGGCAATCATTACTTCGGCAAATAAATTGATATTTAGCCGTTTTTGAACATCCTTGTTGTCATGCCCCTGCTTGCGCGTCATGGCGCTTCAGCGCGCAGGCATGAAAACAGGCATCCAGGGCCTGGATTCCCGCTGGAAGCCTGCCCTGAGTAAGGCAAGCAAGCCCTGCTACCCCTGGATTCCAGCCTGCGCTGGAATGATAGGGATGGAAATGACACATTACGCTATCTAATTGCCAGAGTAACAAAAGGGCGAGTTCTGTCTGTTGAACTCGCCCTTGGATCTGTTAGAAATATTAGAACTTGTAGGTGGCGGAGACCTGGGTGAACGGTTCGCCCGGAATGCCGCTGAACATGTAGCCGGCGGTATAGGGCGCGTCGTCGTTCAGTTTGACATCGATGCACAGCTTGTTGAACTTGAAGCCCAGACCAAAACCGAAAAGATAGCTGGCACTGGTATAGCTCTCTTCAGTTTCAGCGTTTGCAGTAGTAGTGGTTGTTTCAGTGGTCTTGGCGATATCCTTGCTGGCGCCGATCCTGAGGGTCAGCCATTTCAGCACGTCGGCTTCCACGGCTGCGCTGAAGCCCGGGAACAGGAAGGTGGATGTTTTTTCTTCAGCGTAACCAGCGCCTAAAATGGCCATGGTATCCTCAATTGTTTCACTGGAGATGCCGAAGTCCAATCCGCCAAGCACCCGGACATTCTCCATCGGTGTGTAGTTGGCGCCAAACCCGGCCCAGAAATCGAAGGTGGACATTTCACCGCCAAAGGGATGTATGGTGGTGTCGCTGTAACTGGTTTTATAACCGATAGAACCCATTGATATGCCAGCGGTGGGCACCAGTTTGAAGTTGTCGCTCATTCCATATTGAATCTGAAGAGCGGCATCAATACCAGAACCACCATCAGACTCTATCTGAGAATTGAAGGCTGTGATGGCAGGTGAGGAACCAGGATAGGTTTCGTTGTATTCGCCGGAGAATGAGTATGTTTTAAAGGAAAAACCAAAACTGGCTTCCATATTCTCCATTGGTGAATAGCCGAGCCCAACATTGAAATCCCAGATGCCGGCGGAATTTTCATATTCATATTCTGCGTTTCCGGTTATGGTATCACTGTCTTTATAGGTTCTGGCTGCAGCTGCCCTGGCAATGTGCAGACCGGCAGACAGCCCGCCCAGGTCTCTGGCATAGAATAAATGCCACTTGTTGTCAATGTGCGGTAGCACATCGCCACCGATTACAGGTACCGGGCCAAAAGCTGTATTAATATCTGTGATGGTTTGTTTAAAACCATCTTCTCCGGTTAACGCATGATTGATGTCCAAACCGGCCACGCCCCAGGTCTGCTCTTCGTTGGCAAAGGTGATGGCGGCGGAGCCGTTATAGGAAAAACCTGCCGGATATGTGCCTAATTCGGTGACTATCATTCTGGGGTAACTGGCTACTGAATTGGGATAGAAATAGATGTCCTCAAAGTCCCCGTCGTACATCCATGCCTTGCCCAAAGAGTTGACCCTGGCCTGGGTGGCAAATGTCACGTTGGCAATGCCGATAAGCATCACCAATGCCGATAGAATGGCTAATGACTTCCTCATTAAGTGGCCTCCTTAGTTGGTTGAATGGTTGTTTTCCGGCGTGCTCAATGATAAAGATATCACAAAAATCGGTTAAAAGTCAATAGTTAAAATCTGTAACTTAAAGCCGCCGAGGTGGCTGGCCAGGTCTTGCTCCCGCTGGCGATATTCCCGCCGGAATACAGCAACTCTGGGTTGACCAGCAGGTCCAGGTTAAGGTTGCCGGTCTTCAAGGTCAGTCCCAGATTTAGTTGATACGGTTGTTCCGAAGATTCGGAGCGGCTGGAAGTCCCGTCGGCAAAATCGATGCTATGTTTGACCGAAACCACACTCTGGGTGGCACCCAGCCGGACAGTGATCCAGTCGGCCAGATTGGCTTCCAGCCCCAAGTGAAAGGCCGGAAAGGTCCATTCGGTGATGACTTCCTTTATCTCGCCCGGGGAGCCGACGATCAGGGAATCCTCTATCAGCGACTTGGAATAACCCAAATCCGCCCCGGCGATCAGCTTAAGATGATTACGGAACTGGTAGTTCCAGCCGCAGCCCAGAAGGAACTGGGTGGTTTCGTTGCTGCCGGCCGCAGAATTGGTGTCGCCGTTCTGGGTGTAACGATAGGCCAGATCGGTATACCCGGCCTTTACCAGGGGGACGATCACCATGTCCTCGTTCAGGGCGTAGAAGATCCTGCCGTCAAAGGCCAGCCGCTGGGATCCGTCGGATCTGAACTCCTGGGCCGAATCCTGTCCGGAATATGAATAGCTGCTGCCGAAGGAAAAGTGGTTGTAGGAAACCGTGGCATCGGCCCTCAAATTTTCCCCGGGCTCATAACCGACCCCCAAACCCAGCTCGGTGATCCCGGCATCGGCCTTTCTTTCCTCGCCGGAATAGCTGTCAAGTCCCGACCAGGCCGAACGGCCCAATAAAATACCTCCGGTGATCTTATCAAATCTCCTGGAGTATAACAGATCGTAGGACGCTTTGGGCTCCTCGATCACCGTAAGGCGCTGCCCCAGGCCGCGGTCCTGCAGACGGGTGATGATATCGACGCTGAAGGAATCGTTTTGAACCGGAAGCAGGTGATCCAGCAGCTGGCCGTATCCGGCCGAATGACGGTTTATCGCCAGGCCGGCCACCCCAAAGCTCTGCTCCTGGTCGGCATACAGCAGCCAGACCGAGCTCTGGGAAGCCACATCACTGCCCTCATCTCCCAGTTCGGCCACCATCGAGCGGTAATAAAGCGGCCCAACGCTGGGATAGGTGAAGACATTGCTGTTGTCCCAGACATAATCCGATGCCCCGGACAGCGACAAGACCCTGGTCTCGGTGGCCCCGGCTGGCATTGCTAACAGACCTACGGCGATAAAAGCCAATATGAATGTTTTTTTCATTTTATCTCCCATGTTATTTTTTGGCTGTTTATCCGAAAAACCAAACCTGAATTATTTTATCAGATTACAGGGATAAAAGCCATAAAAAAATGGCCGGCCAAAAGGCCAGCCAAGTGGTGCTCTCCTGCGGCGAACTATCGCCCTGCAAGAAGAATAAATGGTGGGCCCAAGAAGAGTCGAACTTCTGACCTCGTCCTTATCAGGGACGCGCTCTAACCAACTGAGCTATGGGCCCAGACCTCTCCCTCATTCCCTCCCCTCGAGAGCCCGCCCCGAGACACGCTTGTATTGTGACTACGAGGGGGGAGGGATGGGCGGGGTCAAAAAAAAGGTTACAGATTATAAGTTGTATACCTATAACCCATAACCTTCATAATATGAGGAAACTGAATAGGGTGGCACAGGGTTTGCTATCTCGCAATAATATCTTCTGGATTTATGCAGAACCCCATATCTCAATAAAGAGATGGTTCTACCGGTTCTCTAGAAAGGAGGTGATCCAGCCACACCTTCCGGTACGGCTACCTTGTTACGACTTCGTCCCAGTCACCAGTCCTACCTTAGGTACTGTTCTCCTTGCGGTTAAACAAGCAACTTTAGGTATTACCGGCTCCCATGACGTGACGGGCGGTGTGTACAAGACCCGGGAACGTATTCACGGCAGCATGCTGATCTGCCATTACTAGCGATTCCAACTTCATGTAGTCGAGTTGCAGACTACAATCCGAACTGAGAGGCCGTTTGGGGATTGGCTCCATCTTGCGATATTGCATCCCATTGTCGACCCCATTGTAGGACGTGTGTAGCCCTAGACGTAAGGAGCATGCGGACTTGACGTCATCCCCACCTTCCTCCAGCTCATCGCTGGCAGTTTCCTCAGAGAGATCCTTGCGGACCAACAGAGAATAAGGGTTGCGCTCGTTGCGGGACTTAACCCAACATCTCACGACACGAGCTGACGACAGCCATGCACCACCTGTACTGATGTCCCTTACGGGAGGACCATGTTTCCATGGTTTTCACCAGCATGTCAAGCCTAGGTAAGGTTCTTCGCGTTGCGTCGAATTAAACCACATCCTCCACCGCTTGTGCGGGTCCCCGTCAATTCCTTTGAGTTTCAACCTTGCGATCGTACTCCCCAGGTGGGGTACTTAATGCGTTAGCTTCGGCACTCATCCTTTAAAAGAACGAACACCTAGTACCCATCGTTTAGGGCAAGGACTACCAGAGTATCTAATTCTGTTTGCTCCCCTTGCTTTCGCGCCTTAGCGTCAGTGCAGGACCAGAGAACCGCCTTCGCCACCGGTGTTCCTCCTGATATCTACGCATTTCACCGCTACACCAGGAATTCCATTCTCCCCTTCCGCACTCAAGGCCAATAGTATCGACTGCAGTTTCCCGGTTGAGCCGAGAAATTTCACAATCGACTTAAAAGCCCGCCTACACGCCCTTTACACCCAGTGATTCCGGACAACGCTTGCCTCCCCCGTCTTACCGCGGCTGCTGGCACGGAGTTAGCCGAGGCTTATTCCACTGGTACCGTCATTTTTATTTCGTCCCAATGAAAAGGGTTTTACATCCCGAAAGATTTCATCACCCACGCGGCGTCGCTGGTTCAGGGTTTCCCCCATTGACCAAAATTCCCTACTGCTGCCTCCCGTAGGAGTAGGGGCCGTGTCTCAGTCCCCTTGTGGCCGATCGCTCTCTCAAGCCGGCTACCCGTCGTCGCCTTGGTAGGCCATTACCCTACCAACTAGCTGATGGGACGCGGATTCATCTCTTAGCGAATTGCTCCTTTGATTTCAACAAGATGCCCTGTCGAAATATTATGCGGTATTATCCCCAGTTTCCCGGAGTTATCCCCCACTTAGAGGTAGATTATCCACGTGTTACTCACCCGTTCGCCACTATCATACATTCATATTGCTACAAACGCATGACCGTTCGACTTGCATGTATTAGGCACGCCGCCAGCGTTAGTCCTGAGCCAGGATCAAACTCTCCATAAAGAAAGTTTAATCATTTTAAACCTAGAATTTTCGAAGATCCATAAAGCTCAATAACAAACACACTGTGCACCATATTCAATTTTCAAAGAACTTAATCCCTTTCGGGCCAAGGTTTGTAATTATACACAAAACGGGTTCAGTTGTCAATACCCTTTTACAAATAATTCAATATATTTTGCAATTATTTTTATTTCTGTATTTTAAGCTTTCCCGGGCCTTCCTCTCATATAAGTGGTTGAGGCCCCGCTGTAAGTTCTGCCCGGAACGAAAATATCCCTTAAAAACCGGTTTGGGGCCTTATGTTATTTAGCCTGCCGCTGCCGTCAAAGGCCAGTTATTCCTTCACAATCCTGGCGGTAAGCTTCTTGCTGAAATATCCCTTGGCAGAATAGGTGGGTTCGATGGTCACGTTGATGATGTATTCGCCGGGCGGGACCAGCCCCCCCTTCTCGTCGGTGCCGTCCCAGACGATATTGTTCAGCCCCAGGGTCTCCCGGAACTCGTTGACCAGGTTTTTGACCAGGTTCCCGGCGCTGTCGGTGACCTGGATCTTGAAATCCCCCGGTTCGTAAAGGATCAGCGATATGGTGGGCCCGGGAAAGTCTTTGCTCAGTTTCTTGGGGTACAATCCCTCGATATAGCCGTCTACGCCCACCCAGTAATACTGCACCGATTCCCGCTCCAGGACGAAAACCTGGCCGTACCTCTTCCAGATGGCGATGCCCCGGGGCGATTCGAACTCGTTGTCGCCCTTTCCCTGCCGGCCGAATCCGGACACATATTTGAGATCGTGGTCGAACTTGTGCACCTGGTGGTTGACCATATCGGTGGCATAGACGCTGCCATAGAAATCCAGGGCCAGCCAGGCAAAATAGGCCCCGGGCATGGCTATGTCTCCGCCGGTGATCTCGGCCTGTATCTTGCCGAACTGGTCGAGCTTGCGGACCCGGCCATTGACCGAGTCGGATACAACAATGACCGTCTGATGGTGGAAATTCCACCGGTCGGCGAAATCGACCACCGCTATGGCCGATGGCCGGTCCAGCCTTCCCCCGACATCCATGATCCGGGTCCGGCGGCCCACCTTGTCATAAACCACAATACGGTTATGATCGGTATCGGTCACATAAAGATTTCCGGCGGCGTCCACTGCGCAGCCCATGGGATGTGACAGCTCGCCTTCCCCTATATTACGGATGAATTCCAGCTTCCCTTTCTCGTTGTATAGACAGACCACCCGGTTGTTGTTCATATCGGCCACGTAGACAAAGCCGTCCTCGGTGGCCGCCACTCCCTGGGGGTTATGGAACTGCCCGTTGCCGGACCCCAGCGAGCCATAGGCCGACAAACCGGCCAATCCGCGGTTATAGATTATCTGGTGGCGGTTTGAATTGGCGGCATAGACCGTCAGCTCGTCATCATCTTCAATGGTGGAGGGATCATCGGTGGATTTTAACTTTACCGCGGCGATGCCCTGCGGATCATCGAACCCGGCCCCCAGGCTGAGAAGAATTTTTAAGTAGAATCTCCCGGCCTTGTGAAAGCCATAGGAATGGCCATAGGGCGGCGGCACCAGCAGGCTGGGCCGGTATTCCTGGGCCGGCGCCGGCTTCCAGAAAAGTGCCAGCACAATGATCACCGCCCAATAGTGTTTTTTCACTGTGGAACAGATCCGGTTTTGCCTCATAGTTTCTCCTCCAATAACCAACGGTATACGTAATAACCGACCATTACCTTTTTTATATAATTCCTGGTCTCCAGATAGGGTATCTCCTCTATCAGATAGTCGTCATCATTCCGACAGCGCTCCGATTTGAGCCACTGCTTGACCCGATAAGGCCCGGCATTATAGGCGGCCAGGGTGTGAACGATTGAACCGTCGAACTGCTTAAGCAGGCTGGACAAAAATCTGGTGCCGTAAACGATGGAGGTTTCGGGGTGATACAAGGTGTCGGGCCTGAATTTTTTCAAGCCGGACAGCCGCTGGCCGGTCTTGGGCATGATCTGCATCAGGCCCCTGGCCCCGGCCCGGGAGCGGGCGGCAGCCACGAATTTGCTCTCCTGCCTCATCACCGAAAGCACCAGGGCCGTTTCTACCGGGCTCTCCGCCAGGGCTGCTTCTATGGAGCGAAGATACCTTTGGGGATACAAGGTCTCTATCAAAGCCCTGGGCCGGGGCCCCATCCAGAGGTCAAACGATCTCTTGGCGCAATAGATGGCCTGGGGGTCCATCCCCGCCTGGCTGAAAAGCTGGGCCAGGTAATGAAGGGCCGCCGGATCGTTCCAGCTGATCTTCCTGATGGCTTCGGCCAGCTTGGCAGCCTCATCCAGCAGGCCCATATCCACCAGCCGGGATGCCTGGCTGAACCTCCGATGGTTTTTGATCCAGCTTTCCGGCTCAAGCTGGGGCTCGGCCACGGCGGAATCCAAAAAGGCCAGCTGGGCGACCTTGTCGGGAGAGAGGCTGTCCCCGGAAGGGGAATATCCCTTCAATTTTTCCCTGGCCCTCCAGCCGTAATAAGTATATTCGTATTTTGCAGCCAATTCCTGGTATTTTCCCCGGGCGGCCAGGCTGTCGCCCCTCTCCTCCAGGGCCTTTCCCTGCCAAAAAACGGACACCTCTGCGAAATCGCTCTGGGGGTATCTTCTCTGGGCCTCCCGCCAGTGTTTCAGGGCTCTGCCATAGGCTTTCATTTTATACTGGCACCAACCGGCCCTGAAAAGAGCCTCGTCAGCCCAACTGCTGCCGGACTGAACCTCGGGCACTTTCAGATAGGCCTGGGCGGCCAGGGTCAGCTTGCCCTGCCGCTCCAAACATTTGCCTATCAGGTACTGGGCCTGGCCCAGCAGGCTGCTGCCCTTGTTGAAACGGACGAACCTGGTCAGCAGGTTCCTGGCCGATTCATACTTTTTTTGGCTGATCAGCCGGCTGGCTTTATAGATGGTACCCTGGCGGACCGGCGGCGGGGCGCTGCCGGAGACTGACACCGGCTGGGCCATCAATAGCGATATCAGCAGACTGTCGGTCCCCTGGCTGCTTCCGTCAGAAGCCAGGCTGTCAAAGATCCTGCCGGCCGTTTTGGACTGCCCCTGCTGCTGATAGCAGAACCCGGCGTTCATCCAGGCGATATCCGCCAGCAGGGGATCCTGCCGGGCCAGGTCCAGGAAATCATACAGGGCATCACGGTAAAGCCCGATCTTCTTCAGGCTGTAGGCTCTCTGCCATTTGCAATCGATCCCCCGGGGAGAGCCGGGCCAACGCTGTAAAAAGTCGCCCGCCTCCTTGATGGCTCTGTGATGATCGCCGGACAGGATCAACAGCCTGATTTTATTATGCTGCGAGAGGGAATCGTCGGGGATGCCTTTTAAGACATCCAGGGCCCTGCCGTATTCCAGCCACTCCCCCAGCATCATAGCCTGCTGTACCGCATCCGACGTCTCCTGGGAGGGAAGGCTGCCGGGGATTATGAACAGCAGGACCAGAAGCAGGTATTTCCTCATAGTCACATTTTAACCGATGCCGCAGTCATTTGTCAAAAGAAAAACGGGAAGAACGATTTTCTTCCCGTTGCCCCCGACCCCGGCCGCTATTTAAAGGTTTTTTTGAGATCGGCGATCAAGGGGTTGCTGCCGACCGGAGCCAGCCTGACCTGGTATTTATCGCTGACGGCCGCTGCCAGCCTGTCCTGCTCGGCGGAGTAAGCCTCCCTGGCGGCGATGGCTTTGTTCTCCCATTTATCGGAGATCATCCGCACCTCGTCCCTGCGTTGGCTGGCATTTTTGAATTTGGTGCCGGCAATTATCGTCTGGTAACGAAGCAGGTCGTTGCTGATGGACTGGGCCATCAGATCGGCAATATTCAACAGCCTGATGAGATCGGCATGAAAAGCGCTGAGCTTTTTATCCCCACCGCTGGCTTGGAGGCAAAACCCCGTTTTGATCTGGGCCATATCCTGGGAATATTTTTGATAGAAATCCAGGGTGGCCTGTTGGGTGGAATAGGGCTGTTTTTCAAACTCCGCTAAACGTCCCAGCGCTTGCTGATACTGCTCCACCAAGGGCTTGGTGGCAGCCAAATACTGCCCGCCGCCTCGGCAGCCGGCTGTTGTTGCCAGCAAAGACCAGGCCAATAAGCAGGGGAATATCCTCCTCATCTATCTACCCTCCTTCCAAACAGTTTTTATTTAACTGTCAGCCACTGGCGCAATTATTTAAATGAACGACCGTTTTCAGTACAGGGATATGATAGCCCTATTTGTCATGTTTTTCAAGGGGGGATCTCATTTATTTTCATCTAGCCTTGACCAGCGGCACCAGCATCTCCTGGAAGGTGGTTCCGCCGTGTTGGGCCTTCAAGTACACCTTTTCCTCGCCTAAAAGAAAATCCTTCAGGCACCACCCGTCTTCCATTATCAGCACAAAGTCGCCGATCCTTTCGGCCAGACGGGGATCGGCCGAACCCGGGCCGTAAAAGCCCTTTTGGATCACCTGGCCCCTTGAATATAATTTACCGGCCTTTCCCAGGCGAGAGGATACATATTGTTTAAACTGCTTTTCCCTGTCGGGGTGAATATAACAGTAGGCCACCCGCGGCTCCCCGCACAGGGGAAGGCTCAGGCATTGATTCAAATCCGGATGGTCCTTAAGCTCGATGACTTTTTGCTGGGGGGTGTCTGTCAGGCCGTGATCGGCCGTGATCAGCAGCAGCACATCCTCCCTTTTGACCGACCGCCAAAAGGAGGCGATCTTTTTATCCAGGCGGCGGAAGTGTGCCTTTGCTTTAGGGCTCTCCGTCCCGTGCAGATGGCACAGATGGTCTATCTCCGGCCAATAGGCGGAGATGAAAGCCTGCCCCCTGGATCTTTTAAGGGCCGATCTCATCCCGGCAAACAGGCCGGATAGGTCCTGATATGGCACCGGAACAGCCCGGCCCCGGGTGGCTTTTGAAAAAGGCCCGTCGGCTATGAAGCCGGGGGTGACCATAAAGCTTTGAGCCTTTAACCTGTCAAATATGGGATCCCCTCCGATGAGGCTTTTGATGTCAACTCCAGCCTGGGGGAATTTGTCGCCGCCATAACGCGGCTGGCAGAACAGCACCTTGGACACCACCCCCAGCTCTTTCAGATAGACGAACCATCCGGTTATGGCATGCCGGTCGGGCGGAAGGCCGGTGGCAAAACTGGTGATGCCGCTGGCGGTGGTCGAGGGAAACACCGAGGTCATCCTGGCATGCAGATTCTCCTTCAGCCAGCTGTCCTCCCCCTGCTTCTGCAGAAAATGGTACCCCATTCCGTCCAGCACCAGCAGGATGATCTTTTTGTACGGCTTGAGGGCGCTGGCCGGCAGCTGCCTCAGCTGGGCATACCCGGTCCTATGCCCGAACCTTCCGGCAATGCTGGCCATCAGGTTGACGATGCTGCCGCCGCTGTAATCGGGAAGGTATCTTTTGTCCATGGTATCCGCTTTATCGGTATTAAAATCAAAGCCGGGCATTTCCGGCTTCCGGTCATTTCTGGCTGCTTCCCGGGGCCATTTTCCTTTTTATCGCCAGAACGACCTCATTGGTCTCGGTCAGCCCGAAAAACTTGGCGGCCGCAAGGTAGAGCAGGATCAAAAGCGAAAGGAACCCGGTCAAAATACCGGCCTTGGGCCACAGCCCCAGCGAACCCATCTGCCGGAGCCAAAGGTCATTCAGGAAAAAGGCCCCAGCCCCGGTCAGCAGCGAGGCCGCGGTTATTTTTATCAGGGAACGGGAAACAAGGCCCAGCCGGATATCGGGCAGGCGCTTTTTGATGAGCCACAGGCTGATCCCGGCGATAATGGTATAGGCCGCAGCATGTCCCAAAGCCAGGCCGGGGATCCCCAGCAGCCCGACCAGGGCAAAATTGATGATGGTGTTGGAGGCGTTGCCGACGAAGTTCAGCGCCAGCGGGGTGACGGTATCCTGCAGGGAGTAGAAGACCCGGTTCAGAAAGAGGTATATGGTAAAGGAGAACAGTCCCAGGGAATAGCATGACAGGACGGTGGCCATCAGCCGGGTATCCTGCAGGGTGAAACGGCCCCGCTGCATCAGCACCTGGACGATAGGCAGGCTCAGGGTCAGGTAGATGACCAGGGCGGGGATGATGACGATGGCGCTCCAGATGATCCCCTTCTCCACTGTGCCGGCGAACCTCGGCCAGTCCTTTTTGACCGCCAGCTCCGAAAGTCCGGGAAGCAGCACCGTCCCTATGGACACCGCAAAAAGTCCGTGGGGCAGCACATAAAAGGCAAAGGCGTACTGCAGGGCCGACACCCCGCCCTGGAAGTTGATGGCCAGGTTGTTCTGGACTGTCAGATTTATCTGGTTCAATATGACATAGGCCAGCACCGGCAGCGACAGCTTGACTATTTTTATGACCGCCGGATGCTTGAAATTGATGCTGAAATGGTAGCGCCATCCGGCCTTTTTCAGACCGGGGTACTGGACCAGGGCCTGGCCCAAAACGCCCAGGGTTGTCCCCAGGGCCAGCCCCACTATCCCAAACCCGGGCACCCAGCGGTAGGCCGCCAGGGTCATGATGGCTATGACATTGTTCACCACCGGGGCCAAGGCCACCACCACAAACCTGTCCCGGGCATTCAGGATGCCGCCGGCCAGGGCGGAAAGCCCGTATAAAATGATCTGGGGAACAAAGAAGATGAAGAAGAACAGCACCTGGCGGCGCAGCTCCGGACCGGCCTTGAGCGTCTGGAGGTAGACCAATAGCGGGGACCCTATCCAGCAAAGCAGGGTGGTCGCTCCCAGGGCTATCAAGGCGGCATTGACGATCTGGCTGATGTTTTTCCAGGCCTGTTCTTTGTCCGGGGACGACAGTTGCTCCACCACCACCGGGATGAAGACCGCCGAAAGGATCCCTCCCAGTATCAGTTCGTAGATCATGGTGGGCAGGATATGGGCCAGGTTATAGGCGTCGGCTATGGGGCTAAAGCCCAGCACTGCGCCCATAAAGGCCCACTTCACAAATCCGGTGAGTCTGGAGAATAGTGTCCCCAGGGACATTCCGGCCATGTGTTTCAAGTGTCGGCTCAAATCAATACCCCGAAATTTGAAGATACTGCTGCCTTGATAAATTAAAAAGGGCTTGATCGCTCAAGCCCAAATATCAAGCTAAGATCAGTTTTTCACCGCATGTACCAACGACAGTCCTGCTATGAACAGGAATCCGAACCAGTACAGCAGCATGAAGGGGATGGTGGCCAGCTGGGCATGGTCGATGGCGTACCACAGGGCGAAGGTGGTGTAGACCGCCAGCATGATCTCCAGGATCACGGTCAGTTCAAATTTTACCCGGTATTTTTTCTGCTGCCAGCTTCGGCTCTTGCCGTTCAGATTGTACTTCGGGGTCCTGACGAATCCGCTCTGGCGGTTGAAAAGCGCTCCGAAGACCGCCTTGGTGTTTATCACCGAAAGACCCACCGCTCCGGCCATCAGTATCGGCAGGGACATCACCCGTCGTTTCCAATCGGGATATATTTCCTTCTGGGCGTAGATGTAGAACAGGGGGTAGCTGAAGGCGCAGACGGTGAAGGCAGTGGCCCCGATGAAGAACCCCCGGGAGGTCGATTCGGTAACCTTGATCACCAGCATCGGCCAGGACAGGATCGAAAGCAGCAGCATCAGGGGAAAGACGATATGGTTGGTCAGATGGACCGTGGCTTCCCATTTGACCAGCAGAGGAAGGGTCCGGTCCTTCCATATCCTGGGCAGGAGTTTTTTGGCGGTCTGAATGGCCCCCTTGGCCCAGCGGTACTGCTGGCTCTTGAAGCCATGGACGTCGACCGGCACCTCGGCCGGGCAGACCACATCATTGACATAGACGAACTTCCAGCCGGCCAGCTGGGCCCGGTATGATATATCCATATCCTCGGTCAGGGTGTCGTCCTGCCAGTTCCCGGCATCGATGATGGAAGCCTTGCGCCAGATGCCGGCGGTGCCGTTGAAGTTCATGAATATGCCCGAAGAGTTGCGGGCCCCGTGTTCGATCACGAAATGGGCATCCAGCCCGATGGCCTGCCCTTTGGTCAGCCAGGAACAGTTGCCATTGGTATGCCCCCAGCGGGACTGCACCACGCCGACCCGGTGGTGGGAAAAATAGGGCATCATCTTTTTCAAAAAATCGGCCGGGGGGATGAAATCCGCGTCGAATATGGCCAGAAACTCTCCCCGGGCGACAGCCAGGCCCGCCCGCAGAGCCCCGGCCTTGAAGCCGGTCCGGTCATCGCGGTGGATATATACCACCTCCACCCCCTGCTTTCGGTAGTCATCCACCAGCCGGCGGCACAATCCCTGGGTTTCGTCGGTGGAATCGTCCAGCACCTGCACTTCAAACCTGTCGCGGGGATAATCAATGCTGCAGGCAGACTTGATCAGCCTCTCCACCACGTACTGTTCGTTGAAGATCGGCAGCTGGACTGTGACCCGGGGCCACTCCGAATATATTTGTTGGTGCTTTTGACGAGATCCCCGGTTCTTCCGGTAAAGATACACCATCAGGTAGGCATGGAAGGAATAGATCGACAGCACTCCCATCAACAGACCATAGACCACCAAAAGCGCGATTTCCAAGTTGGACATGATCTTTTTATGAAACCTCAATTGAGTTTAGATAAATAAAATATACTCCCAGAATTCCTTGATACCCCGCTGTTTTGGCACCAAATTACTGAGAGTCTATGGTTACATAATTATTTAACTGATAAGTATACAACTTTTCCCGTTTTTTTTCAAGTTAATTTATCGTCAAAATTACCCAGCGACAGCATCACCAAGGTGCAGGCCGTAACCCCCTTGATGCCATTTACCTCCAGCCTTTCCATCAGGCCGGGGTTCTCTGCCCCAGGGTTGAAGATCACCCTCCGCGGTTTGGCTGAAATGATATCTTCTGTCAATGGCTCGGACCGATACGGCGCCAGATAGACGGTAATGGTATCCGCCTTCTCGGGCAAAGAGCCCAAAGAAGGATACACTTTCAGGCCTTCAATTTCCGCCAGATTGGGGTTGACGGGAAATACCTTATGCCCCTTATCGATCAAAGATCTCAGGGCCCGATAGCTGTAGCGGTCTTTTTTGGCGCTGGCGCCCAGAATAGCGACATTCATAATTAACTTTTCTTTCCACGGAAACACTGAACTCTTGAAAACTCAAATAATAGAATCATTATTTCCGTGATTCCGTGGTTTATAAATTGGCAATCTAACCCAGGGCCTTAAGCCGGAGGGAAAAATCCAGGGCCGGGGCCGAATGGGTCAGCGCCCCGATGGAGATGTAATCCACCCCGCATTCGGCTATTTTTCTGACATTGTCTATGCTGACGTTCCCGGAGGCCTCGATCTTGAGCCGGCCCTGGTCCCGGGCCGGCGACGACCACACCATCCGGCAGGCCTCGGCCATCATCTCGGGCTTCATGTTGTCCAGCATCACCACGTCCGGGGCCAGGGCGATGGCCTCTTCCAATTGGGAAAGGTTCTGAACCTCTACCTCTATCTTGATGTTCTTCTTGACCCCGTCACGTACCAGCTGGATGGCCGCCGAGACCCCGCCGGCCGTCTCGATATGGTTGTCCTTGATCAGCACCATGTCGTAGAGTCCCATCCGGTGATTCTGTCCCCCGCCGCAGGCCACGGCGTATTTTTCCAACAGCCGAAGTCCGGGAGTGGTCTTGCGGGTGTCCAGGATCCTGGCCTTGGTGCCGTTAACCGCTTCGACGAACCGGGCGGTAAGCGAAGCGATCCCGGAAAGGTGCTGCAGAAAATTCAAGGCGGTACGCTCGGCCGCCAGGATGCTCTGGGCCCGACCCTGGATGTTCATAACCACCTGGCCCAGGTCGACCGGCTGGGAATCATTGGTATTGACCTCGATGGCCAGTTCGGGATCCGTCTGCAGAAAGACCTCCCGGCAGATGTCGATCCCGGCCAGCACCCCCTCCTGCTTGGCCATGATCAGGGCCAGCCCTTTGGCCTGCGGATCGATGGTGTATCGGCTGGTGATGTCGCCCTTCCCGATGTCCTCTTTCAGCGCCTGCTTTATCAGGGGCCGGACCTTGGCAATACTGAGTTTCATCCCGCTCTATCTTTCTGAAAAGTATTAGGATAATTCTGTGCTGTTTGTGCCCTTTGTGGTGAATAGATCCTTCGCTTGACAAGCATAGCTGCCAAGCTCAGGATGACATGTTGACTATTTCTTGTACTCCGGCGTCCATTCCAGCTTGGGCGGCTCCATCAGCGAGCCCCACAAATATTTTTCGATCTTTTCCCTCAGCGATTTGTCGATCTCCCTGTTGACCGGATATATCTTCGAGTTAAGCACTCGATCTAGAAGATTGATAGCCGCGACGATGGTGGGCTCCAGGCCCCGCTGGGAGGTATGCTTGACGTCGTCGCCCGGGGTGTGGATCATGTCCGAGGCCTGTCCCCCAAAGCGGCAGATATTGACGGCCGGCACCTCGTGCACCGCGAACGGCATGCAGTCGCTGCTGTAGATGTCCAGCTCGGTATGGAAATAATGTCCGGTCTCCTTGGTGATGCCGTCGGCGTAGCCCTGCAGCTGCGGGGTGCCCAGCACGATCAGTTCGTTCTTGCCCAGTTCGTCGCCGGCCACGTCCACGTTGACCACCAGTCCCAGCCGCTCCTTGACCTCCTTCTGGTGTTTCTCGGCGTAGGCAAAACTGCCCCGCAGTCCCAGCTCCTCGCCGGAGAACATGACGATCCGCAGGTCCCGCTGCGGCCTGTTTTTGGCGAAATGCTCGGCCGCCTTGAGCAGGGTGACGATCCCTCCGGCGTTGTCGGTGGAGCCGGGCGAGCGGGCCACGCTGTCGTAGTGCCCCACCGCCAGGGTCAGGTTGTCGTCGTATCCCCGGCCCTTGATGTCGATGACGATGTTGTGGCCGGTGCGCTTCCCGGAACTTTGCTTGATGGCCAATTCTATTTTGCTGCCGGACAGGGCCGACAGCTTCAGGCCATCCTCATAGGTGACGGTGACCGAGGGAACGTAGCCCTGGGCGTACATCTTCTGGCGGTAGGACCAGCTGGGGGCCTGACGCAGCGGGCTGCCGATGGCGATGCAGGCTTTTATCCCGGCCGGTTTGAAATGCTCGGCTATCTTGCGGGAGAAGGTATAGGTCAAAAGTATCTTGCCCTGGTAGGCACCCTTGTTCCGCATCAGAATGTCGGCATCCTCCAGAAAGACCATCTCCCCGGAGATCTTGTGGTCGTGGGACAGCCCGAAGGGATGGGCCTTGAAGGTCTGATTTTTTGCCTTGATGGAGGCGGTGCCGGTGTCGAAGGAGTTGACCGCGAAAGGCTCCAGGTGATGTTTGACCTTGAGTTGTTTTAGGTATTTGGCGATGACAGTGATGGCCTTCTTCTCCCCGGCCGAGCCGGTCAGCCGCTCGAAGTTGAGCTCCTTGAGAACCTGGTGGGCGTTGATCATGGGATGAAACTCCGTTTATATTAAATATTTAACTCTGTGTTCTTTGTGCACTTTGTTGTCAAGAGATACTTCGCTTGTCCAATAAAAAGTGTTTCTCAGAATGACGAATTCGCCGTACCCCTAATAACCAATAACTAATAACTATTAACTAGCTTTTCCTACCCCTCTTCCTGGTATAAGTTACTCCCATGTCCGGCTGGCCGGTCTTCTTCTTCGACCGCTTTCCCCCGAACGGCTTGGCCAAAGGCTCCTGGCCCTGCAGCTTGCGGATCTCGTCCCGGATGGCGGCGGCCTTCTCGTACTCCATGGCCGAGGCGGCGTCGAACATCTGCTTCTCCAGCTGGACGATGATCTCCTCCTGGGACAGGCCCGAGACGATATAGGCCTCCATCTCCTCCTTGACCAGCTCCTGCCGGGAATCGGCCACCGAGGTGGACAGCATCACCTGCTCGATGGACTTGATGATGGACTGCGGAGTGATGCCGTGCTTCTCATTGTAGGCCAGCTGGATCTTTCTCCGCCGCTCCATCTCGGCCAGGGCCCGCTTCATGGAATCGGTGACCCGGTCGGCGTACATTATCACCTTGCCGGACAGGTGGCGGGCCGCCCGGCCCGAGACCTGGATCAGCGAGCGCTCGGAGCGCAGAAAGCCCTCCTTGTCGGCGTCCAATATCGCGACCAGCGAGACCTCCGGCAGGTCCAGTCCCTCGCGCAGCAGATTGATCCCCACCAGCACGTCGAACTCGCCCAGACGCAGGCCCCTTAATATTTCGATCCGCTCGATGGCGTCGATCTCGGAATGCAGGTAGCGCACCTTGATCCCGCCGGCCGCCAGGAAGTCGGCCAGGTCCTCGGACATCCTTTTGGTCAAAGTGGTCACCAGTGTCCGCTCTTGGCGCTCCACCCGCTGTTGGATCTCCTCCATCAGGTCGTCCACCTGGCCGGCGATGGGCTTGATCACCACCTCGGGATCCACCAGTCCGGTAGGCCGGACGATCTGATCCACCACCACCCCGGCGGATTTTTTGAGCTCGTAATCGGAGGGCGTGGCCGAGGTATATATCACCTGGTTGGCCAGCGATTCGAATTCATCGAATTTCAGCGGCCGGTTGTCCAATGCCGAGGGCAGGCGGAAGCCGAAGTCCACCAGGGTCTCCTTGCGGGAGCGGTCCCCGGCATACATGGCCCCGATCTGCGGCACGCTGACGTGCGATTCGTCGATGATCAGCAGGTAATCCTGGGGGAAAAAATCTATCAGGCAGAAGGGCCGCTCGCCGGGCTTTCTGCCGGCCAGGTGGCGGGAGTAATTCTCGATGCCGGAACAGTAGCCCAGCTCCTTGATCATCTCCAGATCGTACTTGGTGCGCTGCTGGATGCGCTGGGCCTCCAGCAGTTTCCCGGCATTGGTCAGCTCGGCCACCCGCCACTTGGCCTCCTCCTCGATGTCCTTGAGGGCCTGCTCCAGCCGGGGGTTGGAGACCAAAAAATGCTTGGTGGGATAGATGGCGATCTTTTCCTTGACCTCGGTGACCTTGCCGGTCAGCGGCTCGAAGACCGACAGCCGGGCCACCTTGTCTTCCTCCAGTTCGATGCGCAGGCCGATGTTCTCGTCTCCGGGGTGGACCTCGATCACCCCGCCCCGCACCCGGAAGGTGCCCCGGTCGAAGCTGACGTCGTTGCGCTGGTACTGGATGCCCACCAGCTGTTTCATCACCGCCTCGCGGTCGGCCGTCTGTCCGGTCTCCAGCATCAGGACGAACTCCTTCCATTCGTCCGGCGAGCCCAGCGAATAGATGCAGGACACCGAGGCCACGATGATCACGTCCCGCCGCTCCAACAGGGCCGAAGTGGCCCGCAGGCGCAGCCGTTCGATGTCGTCGTTGCGGGAGGAATCCTTTTCGATGTAGGTGTCGGAGGACGGGATGTAGGCCTCGGGCTGGTAGTAGTCGTAATAGGAGATGAAATACTCCACCGCGTTTTGGGGGAAGAATCCCTTGAACTCGCCGTACAGCTGGGCGGCCAGGGTCTTGTTGTGGGACATGATCAGGGTGGGACGGTTGATCCTCTCGATGACATTGGCCATGGTGAAGGTCTTGCCCGACCCGGTGACGCCCAGCAGGACCTGGTGATTGATGCCCCGGTTCAGCCCGTCCACCAATTGCTCGATGGCCTGCGGCTGGTCGCCGGTGGGTTTATAATCAGATGCTAATTTGAATTGGTTCATTTATTTTGGACGCAGATTGTCGCAGATTGATATTATAGTTATTTTAAGCGAATGAGTTTTATTACCGAAGAACTGTTCCCGGCCGATATCCTGCAGAAGTAAACACCCGTGTTGTGTAACTGCCCGTTCCATTTCCAAGTATGCATCCCCGGCTCCAGTCGGCCCTCAAAGAGCCTTTCCACCAACCGACCGGCGATGTCATAGATCCCGACCACAGTTTTAGTGGATGTGGTGCAATTATATCTAATGGTAGCTGAAGTTATAAAGGGATTAGGCCAACAAACGAGCGAAAGCCCAGGCGCGGGAAAGGGCTTTTTATCCCCGGTCACCCCGGTTGTCGGCGCCCCATAGTAGCCGGAATGCCGCTCATCGTGCATGAACTGGCCCCACTCGATCTTACCATGACTCACGCCCACCGAGTCCCGGTCCAAATCGAAGACCCAGACTTTGTCTAGAACTCCGCTTGTGTCCGCACTTAATGTGCTAGTAATAATAATTTCATTATGTCCATCAAGGTCCAGATCGCTTATGACAGGTACAGTACCCGCACCTATTGTCAATTCCATTGGGAAACCGTTCACATAGGATCCATCGTGATTAAGAACGTGGACGCGCCCAAAATTCGAGTAATTTGTTGTCACTACTATCTCCGGGAGGCTATCACCGTCCACATCACCAACTGCAGGTGCGGAGTTGCCGGTGTATTCGGTTGCAAACGGGATCGGCCAGCCAGGAAGCGCCGACCCAAAGCCATCAGTAACGCAAAGTGAATCATTACCCTGGATAATGATATCTGGGATATCATCACCATTCATGTCAGCGACAGCAGGGCTGATTCTGTTATATATATTTCCATGCAATATCCACTGGCGCTTCTCAATACCTGAGGGAGTTAGGATACGGGTCCAATACACCGAAGGCATTATTGAATCGACTGAATGTATAATTATTTCCTCCGTTCCATCGCCATCGATATCACCGATGGCCGGGAAAGCCACATCGGCAAGATGGTATTCGATGCTGTCCCAACCGGGCTCGGGCACCCCGTTTTCATTTAACAGCATAATTTTAGAAATACTATTTGCGGTACCGCTTATAGAAAGGACCTCTATTTGGCCGTCATGGTCAATATCACAGACTGCAGGCGTTTGCCATTCCTGGCTTTGCAGGAAATAAAACGGCCAACTGGAATATTCCGCCCCGCTAGACGAAAGGCGGCCATGAATTTTCCAATCTTCCTCGCCAATAAAAAGGCATTCCATCGATTGAGATGGTATATAAGCAACCGACGGAGGTCCCGAGACGCAATTGCCGGCCGTCAACTGCCACACGAATTGCCCCATCGAATCTACCATAGCAATATCCCCATTGGCAGTGCCAAGCACAATATTTCGCCCGCTCACGGCAGGATATGCGGCGCCTCCATTGGCAGTCGTCACTGGCCACCCAGCCAACACCAAGCCGTCTGATCCGATGCAATACAGCGGACCGGAACACAACCCGCTTACGAGAATCTCCTTCCGACCATCACCTTTGATATCACCGACAACCGTGCATTGGGATCGAACCGTAAAATAGCCGCTCACTTGGTTTATTTTTACCGGAAATCCGTTCTCAATTATTGAATTGTAAAACACACTGTCAAACTCTGCCTTTTTATTAGCTGGCACATTTTGGGCGTACAATACTGTCAGGTTGGCTAGCAAAGTCACAACATACACCATTAAAATACCATTCTTACGTATAGCCATTTCCTTATCTCCTAAGGTTTAAGTTTTACCTGATCGCCGGTGGGTTTATTAGGAGGAGACTAGTTTGAACTGGTTCATTTATTTTTGGACATGGATTAACGCAGATTTTTATTTACAGTTTAACCAATAAGAACACAAAGCTTGTCTAAGGGAGCACCAAGGATATTTTATAAAACCATTTGTCATCCCGAGGGCACATCGAAGCAGAACAATTTGAGGGATGACCGTCACCCACTCATCTTGTCAGATGAAAAATCCTCTCAGGGTGACAATTTATGTTATCACATTGCTTACGTTTTCTGAGACTTGCCCTGAGCGGTGTCGAAGGAAGCACGGAGATTATTCAGGATATCGTGGATTGCTTCAGTTGCCAGGCATTGATGTCTTCTCGCAATGACTGCGCATAGGCCCCTCTCCGCAACGGGGAGAGGCATGGAGAGGGGTCAAACAAAGGCCCTGCGGGCAGGGCCTTCATTATCTCTACGCCTCGGTCAGCCCGGTGAAGTGGAAATTATTGACCTTCAGCGGCGGGACCACCATGTTCTCCTGGCTCTCCGGTACGCCCAGCGTCTCCACGTTGTTGAAGAACTCCACCAGGTCCTGGTTGAAGCGCATGTTCTTGACCCCGGTTGATATCCTGCCGTCCTCGATCAGGAAGGTGCCGTCCCGGGTCATCCCGGTGATGATGGGGACCTTGCGATCCACCACCCGGTTGTACCAGAACCTGGTCACCAGCACCCCGCGCTGGGTGGACTTGATCATGTCCTCCAGGGTGGAGTTTCCGCCCTCCAGGATGATATTACGGGGCATCGGCCCGTAGGTATTGGGCTGGGGCAGACCGTGGCCGGTGGTCTCGGTCTGGTCCTTGGCCGCGGTCTTAAGGTCGTAGACCGGCCCCTTGGCCACGCCCTTTTCGATGATGCTTACCTTCTTCTTGGGCATGCCCTCGGAATCGAACGGTTCGGCCCAGATGGCCAGCGGATGATAGGCATCGTCGGTGATGGTGATGTTGTCCCCCATCAGCTTCTGTCCCAGCTTGCCGGACAGGCAGCTGAGGTTCTCCTGGACCGCCTGGGCGCCGAATGAAAGAAAGGACAGGAACATCAGCGGGGTGGTCACCGCCTCCGGCTCCAAAATGACCGTGTATTCCCCGGGCTCCAGGGCCTTGGCATTGAGCCCGCCCAGGCATTTTTTTATGGCGATGGACGCCACCTTCTCCGGGTCCAGGTCGCCGGCCTGGCGGACCGTTTGGGCATGGCGGCCGGCGGTGATCCCGGAACGGGCGGTGATCTCCATGGTCAGCTGGCTCATCCGGTGGTAGGCGAACAGCCCGTTGCTGTTGGCCAGGGCGTTCACGTAGAGCAGGTTGCTGACCAGCCCGGCCAGCTCCACCTTCTCCTGTTTGGCCAGGTTGACGGCCTTCAGCACCATCTCCGCCCTTTGCTCCGGCTCCATGAAGGCCGAGCTTTGGTCGAAGGCCGGGATATCCCTGTATTTTTGCGGCCCCATCAACGGGGGCAGCTCCTGCTGGCCGGTGATGGCCCGGGCCGCCTCCGTCGCCTGTCCGGCAGCTCTCTTGAGCGATTCGTCGTCGAACTGGTTGGTGGCGGCCCGCCCCGATCGGCCGTCGATATCCACCCGCAGGGAGAGGCTGATGTCCGAGGTCTCCACGTTCTGGTGGATGGTGTTGTTGGCGATCCGGGTCAGCGGGCTGACCGTCTGGACCAGGTTCACCTCGGCCTGCCCCTCTTTCACGAAGGACATGGCCTTTTGGCAGATCTCCTGGGCCTGGTTCTTGTCTATCATCATTTTATATCCGTTCACTTGGTTGAGTTAAGAAACTGATCTTAATAAAATCAGCGTTAATCAGCGTCCTAAATGAAAATATCATTTCTTTCCCGGCACCACACCCACCTTGATCTTGCGGAAGCGGGCCGGCGAGCAGCCCTGGGCGGTGCGGGCGGTCTGGGAGGGTTCGCCCTTGCCGCAGTTGGCCGTCCCCCAGATCTTCCAGTCCCCCGGCCCGGCGATGGCGTCGCAGGCGTTCCAGAACTGGGGGGTGAACCCGGTGTAGGTGGCGTTCTTGATCATCCGGCCCAGCTTGCCCTGCTTGATCTCCCAGGCGATCTCGGTGCCGAACTGGAAGTTGGAGCGCCGGTCGTCGATGGAGAAGCTCTTGTTGGTGGCCATGTAGATGCCGTCCTCAGTCTCGGAGATGATCTGCTCGGTTGATTTGGTTCCCGGCTCCAGGTTGATGCCGGTCATCCTGACCAGCGGCATGTTGTCCCAGCCGTCGGCCCTCATGGCCCCGGTGGAAATCTTGCCGATCTTGTGGGCGGTCTCCCGGGAGGACAGGTAGTTGACCAGCAGGCCCTTCCTGATCAGGTCATGCTTCTGGGCCTTGACCCCCTCGTCGTCGTAGCCGAAGCTGCCCAGCCCCATGGGACAGGTGGGATCGCTGGTGATGTTGACGATATCCGAGCCGTATTTAAGCTTGTCCAGATTGTCGGTGGTGGCAAAGCTGGTGCCGGCGAAGTTGGCCTCGCTGCCGAACACCCGGTCCAGTTCCAGGGGGTGGCCGACCGATTCGTGGATCTGCAGGGACAGCTGGGAGCCCTCCAGGATGATGTCCTTCTCACCGCTGGGGCACTGCTCGGCCGACAGCAGGGCCACCGCCTCCTCGGCCGCCTGCTGGGCGTGGCCGGGAAAGTCCAGGGCCTCGATCATCTCGTAGCCGTTTGATTCCCACTGCCCGTCGTGGGAGCAGGGATAGGAGCGGTGCTGCACATCTCCGTCTTTGATGGCGGTGGCGGTGTATCCCCCGCCGCACTGGACGATCCGCTGTTCGATGAAGGAGCCGACGGTGGAGGCGAACAGCTGGTCCTCCACCCAGGCCGCGATCTGTGATTCGGTGATGTTGACCCCCTTGACCTTCCGCATGATCTGGTCGGTCTTCAGCAGCAGGGCGATCTTGTCCTCGATGGGCACCTCCAGCGGGTTCTTCTGGTGCTGAGTGACGTATTTATCTATGTATTTTTCCACCGGGGCCATTTCCAGGTCGCGGATCTTGAGCCGGGCGCTGGCCCGGGCCACCTTGACCGCCTGCTTGGCCACCCGCTCGATCTCGGCCTTGTCTGTCTTGGGGCTGGAGGCGAAGCCCCAGGCCCCGTTGGCGATCACCCGGATGCCGAAGCCGCCGGAGGTCCGCCGGTTGATGCTGCCCACCTGGCCGTCCTTGACCTCCACCCGCTCGGAGTCCTCGTTGATGATGCGGATGTCGGCGTAGCTGGCCCCAGCCAGCTCGGCCACGTTAAGGGCGTGTTGCGCTAGGTCTTTCATTAACAATATTTCCTTTTGCTTTATTAACTATTTTCTCTTCTTGGCGTGTCAATAATTTTAGTCGTTTTATCTGATTTTTTATTTTGATAAATTTGAAATCAATAACGTCCATCTCTTCACTATCGAAACACCCACTATTTGTTGCTCTTGAAATATCTTGCATAAATGTCTCTATTTTATCTAATATTTTATTCTTATTCCGTTGATGGGTTTTTATTTTTTTAAAACCTACTTCGCCGGTACCATTGTTTTTACATGTTAATATGAAATTTAATGTTTCATGTTTCACAATATCTAATTGATTAACAACCATTGATATTTTTTCATCCACCCATGATATTGGTTTGGGGCCATATATAATATTTTCGTATTGATCCAATATTTCATCAGCATTTTTTAAAACACCCCTTAAAATCCTTTGTTCAAGGTTTTTAAAGTCAGGCACATTTCTTTCTTGT
Source organism: Candidatus Edwardsbacteria bacterium (assembly GCA_031082425.1). Classification (NCBI taxonomy): domain Bacteria; phylum Candidatus Edwardsiibacteriota; species Candidatus Edwardsiibacteriota bacterium. The sequence continues at coordinate 125,743 of JAVHLB010000006.1, forward strand.
AGATAACTTAAATATATTGCCTGTATTGCCCAGATTGTAATATTTAAAACTATTACAATCTGGAAGCACAATAAAGTATTAATTTGGAATATTTGTTTGACTTTAAACATATGCATACTAAGTATAAAAAAAACAATTGCCGGAATAAAGACAAACACTTTGCTTAAATTGAGTGATTTATAAAAACTATTCTTTTGATAAGTCATAACGTAAAATAGTAGTTTGGGACCCATAAAATACAATGCTGCAATCCCAGAAATAAGAATAATTATTTGCCATAATATTATGAGCATACTAATAGTCGCAATATTGGAAAACCCAAGTATATTTGAATAATAATAGATAAACAGAGCGCATAATAAACATATAAACTCCATAAATAATTTAGAAATAGTTTCTAATCTAGTTATCTCAATGTTTTTTGAATGTGGTATATTTGGTAGTGTTAATGGACTATCATCAATATCACTAATTTGTATAAATATCCTTTTAATGATAATATAAATGACCTGAAGAATCACCAAAGCGTAGATATAGCTAAAGTCATCTATAATATTTATTAATAATTTATACAAGTAACCTAAAGAAAACAAAGCAACGGTATAGGCAAACCCTCTTTTTATATATGTTAGATTTAAATATCTGTCATATTCATGCTTCTTTTGTTCAATAAAAGATAGCCATTCTTTTGGTTCCAAAATACTTGACATACGCCCTTCACTAATAATTTAAACCCAATGAACCGTTACCCCAATATATCCCGATAATCTATCTTCATGGCGGTCTTGGCCCGGTCCAGCACCTCGCCGGAAACCTCCTGGCCCTTTACGATCCCCTTCCGCAGGACATCCTTCACATAACCCAAATCATTCCCCAGCTCTAGGCGCTTCTGCCGGATGGGGGCAAAATAGCCGTTCATGTTGGCGATCAGCTCCTTCTTGCAGACCACGCAGCCCCGTCCGCCCTTCAAACACTCTTCTTTGATCACGGCATGGTCGGGGGTGAATATCTGGTGATAGGCGTAGACCATGCAGCCATCGGGGTGACCTGGATCGTCCTTGCGGGCCTTGGCGGGGTCGGTGTAGGCGCTCATGATCTTCTTGGCCGTCTCATCTGCTGTATCTTTGATGTCTATGGCGTTGTTCAGCGACTTGCTCATCTTGGCGTTGCCGTCAAAACCCTTGATCCGCCCGAAGGAACCCACCTTGGCCTCCGGCTCCACGAACACCGGCCCGTATATCCGGTTGAAATCGCGGGCGATCTCCCGGGTCATCTCGATCATCGGCACCTGATCTTCCCCCACCGGCACCAGGTCGGCGTTGAAGGCCAGGATATCGGCCGCCTGGGAGACGGGATAGGCGTAAAAGCCGAACGGCAGGGATTCCCCGAAACCCTTCTGCTTGATCTCCTCCTTGACGGTGGGGTTACGCCCCACCCTGGCCACCGTCACCAGGTTCATGAAAAATATGGTCAGGTCGGCGATGGCCGGAATCTTGGACTGGATGACGATGGTGGCCTTTTCCGGGTCTATCCCCGCCGCCAGATAGTCCAAAGTAACCTCGATGATGTTATCGTGCACCTTTTGGGGGTTTTCGAAATTGTCGGTCAAAGCCTGGGCATCGGCGATCAGGATGAAAGTGCGATACTGCTCCTGCAGGGCCACCCGTTCCTTCAATGACCCGAAATAATGCCCTATGTGCAGGGGGCCGGTGGGCCGGTCCCCGGTCAATATTGTTTTCATTTAATTCTGTCCTTTATATTATCCACATTTATTATCTTATTTGTCATTCCCGAGAAGTCGGGAATCCATTTATAGACCTCCCCACATCCCCTCCTTGATCAAGGAGGGGATCAAGGGGTGGTAATGCTATCTCTTTTTCCACTCCAGCAGCACCATCCAGATCGGCAGGTCGTGCCGCCAGCCGGTGCCCTTGATCACCTTCTTGTACCAGGGGTTCCGCGGGAACACCATCTCCAGCTTCTGCCCCTCCAGCATCCCGGCCAGCTTGCGGGCCTCCTTTAGGACCAACTGCAGAGTTTTTATGTCCCGGGCCACGGTGTTGCCGAAGGTCACGTATTTCTTGTCCTTGGACTGGATCAGCATGGTCACCCCGGACAGGCCCTGCCGGTCGAAATAGACATAGACCCGTTTCTCCTTTATCAGCCTCAGCAGCAAGCTTTCGTCCAGGGTCATGGCCTTCCAGCCCTCCAGATAGAATCCCTTCCAGAGTTTGTAGCGGCTGTCTTTTTTCAGCAGGGCCATTATCTCACCGGCCTCCGACGGCCGGGCCGGGACCAGCTTGGTCTCGTTGGCCTGGGGGGCCTTGCACCACATCTCGTCGTAGGTGTTGACGATCTTCATGCCCTTGGACTTTCCCAGGTGGATGGAGATCTTGTTGTAGGAGCCGGTGGCGTAGCGGATGTATTTGGGCTTGAACGACAGGGCCTTGACCCAGGTGAAATCCTGGATGGCCCGGCCGATGCCGTGGCCCCGGAAGGTGGGATCCACCCGCAGCCCCTCCAGCCACAGCTCGCCCGGCCGGTGCTCGGTGATCTTGCCCAGCCCGATGGCGGTGCCGTGCAGATCGGCCACAAAGAACATCCCTTTCCTGTCCTTGATCCACTGGTCCCACACCTCGGGGATGTAATCGCCCCACCGCCCGAAGGTCTTCTGGCAGAAGTCCAGCACCGTGGCCTTGTCCGAAGGTTTGGCCTGGCGGAACCGGACGTCCTTTATCTCGAAATATTTTTTCTTTTTCATGGTATGTCCCTCTCTTTCCAAGTAAATTTTCTTTGCGTACTTTGCGTCTTCGCGGTTATTTATCCTCAGCCTCCGGCGCTTTCCACCTTGCTCCAGGGCGTGAAGCCGTGCCCCAGCACCTCCTTGGCGTCGGTCACCACCATGAAGGCCTTGGGATCCAGGGCCTTCACGATCTCCCGGAGCTGGGCCAGCTCCCGGCGGCTGACCACGCAGAACAGGATGGTCCTCTCGGTGCCCTTGTAGAATCCCCTGCCCACCCACATGGTGCCGCCCCGGTCCATTCCCAGCACCACCTCGCCCCGGATCAGTTCGTAGTGGTCGGAGATGATATAGGCCGCCTTGTTATAAGAAGGGCCTTCTAATATGACATCCAGGATCCGGCCCGAGATATACAGGGTGGTGAATCCCAGCAGGGCCAGGTCCACCTGCCGGAAGGTCAGACCGGCCAGGGCGATGATGAAGAAATCCACCATCATGATCCCCATGCCCGGGGTGAAGTTGGTGTGCTTGGCCAGGATCTGGGCCACGATGTCCGAGCCGCCGGTGGTGGCCTGGTGCCGGAAGGCCAGACCCAGCCCCACGCCCAGCAGCACCGCCCCGTAGATGGAGGCCAGAATGGTGTTCTGGGTGGCGGCCTTCAGGTGGAAGGTGGCCTGAAGGAAGTCCGTCAGAAACGAGGTCATTAACACCGCATAGATGGTGCGGAACCCGAACTTCTTGCCGAATTCCATCAGCCCCCAGACGAACAGCGGGATGTTGATCACGAAGATCATGGTGCCCACCGGCAGTTTGAACAGGTAGTGGAAGATCAACGCCAGTCCGGCCGCCCCGCCGGCCACGATCTTGTGCGGCACCAGGAACAGGTCGTAGGACAGGGCCATGAAGGCCGCCCCCAGGGTTATCATGAAGAAATCCCAGATGACCTTGGGCAGCCGGGGCTTCACTATTATCCGTTTTATGTTTATATCCATGGCAGATCTTACTTTTCTGATTTCCGGTAGGCCGCCATCGCGGCGCTGAATATTTTTCGCAGGGGCGCTTTAAACTTATGGGCCGCCGAAAGGCAGGAATCGTATTCCGGCTGGAACTTTTTCTCTCCCCCCGGCAGTTCCGCCACCTTGCCCTCAATGATGCCGTATTCCGTCCTGACCTTGACCGCCTTCCGGGAAATGACATAACGGTCAAGCGGCATCCGGCGGAGGCCCAAAGTGGTGGTCTCCCGCATGATGATGTCCACCGCCTTCTTTTCCTGGGACGGGTCGACCAGGGCCGAAAGCATCACCGCCGGGCGGTTCTTCTTCATCTGGATGGGCGTAAAATAGACGTCGGCGGCCCCGGCCCGGAAAAGCAGATCCATCACATAACCGCAGATCTGGGGATTCATGTCGTCGATGTTGGTCTCCAGAAGCACCATTTGTTCCAGATCTTTGCCCTCGGCATAAGATTCCCCCACCATCGCCCGCAGGATATTGGGCACCGGCAGGTCCATGGTGCCGGCCCCTTGGCCGACTGCTGTCAGTGACATCGGGGGCATCGGCCCGAAGGAATCGGCCAGATATGTCATCAAAAGTGCGCCGGTGGGGGTGGTCAGTTCGCCGGACAGTTCGTTCTGGTATATTTTGGCCTTCTTCAACAGCAGAGCGGTGGCCGGGGCCGGCACCGGCAGGAGGCCGTGGCGGCATTTGACCGTCCCCTTCCCTATGTTGAGCGGAGAGCAATATATTTTTTCAATGTCCAGATCGTCCAGGGCCAGCATGGTCCCGGCGATGTCGATGATGCTGTCGATGGCCCCCACTTCATGGAAGTGTATCTTATCGACCGCGGTCCGGTGCACCCCGGCCTCGGCCCGGGCCAATGTGGTGAAGGCTTCGATGATCCGCTTTTCGACCGTCGGTTTGAACTTTGCTTTTTTGATCAGGGCGGTGATCTGGGAAAGGTTGCGCTCCGGCTGTTCCCGGTATCTTACCTCCAGATGAAGTCCGCCCACCCCCTGTTTGGCCACCTGTTTGAGCCGGATATCCCAGCCGGAGACCGGGATCTTTTTCAGTTCCCGGAGGATCTTATTCCTGCCGGCTCCGGCGTCGATCAATGCCGCCAGGATCATGTTGCCCGAGACCCCGGTGGGGCAGTCGAAGAATATCGTTTTCATTTCTTGCCGCCTTTCAGGATGGTGGCCGCCAGGTATCCGGCCCCGAAGCCGTTGTCGATGTTGACCACCGACACCCCCGGCGAACAGCTGTTGAGCATGGCCAGCAGGGCGGTGATCCCTCCGAAGCTGGCCCCGTAGCCCACGCTGGTGGGCACCGCGATCACCGGGCAGGCCACCAGGCCGCCCACCACGCTGGGCAGGGCGCCCTCCATTCCCGCCACGGCGACTATCACCTTGGCCTCCCGCAGTATATCGATCTTATCCAATAGGCGGTGAAGCCCGGCCACCCCCACATCCCACATCCTGACCATCCGGAACCCGAAGATCTCGGCGGTCAGGGCCGCCTCCTCGGCCACCGGTATGTCCGAGGTCCCGGCGGTGATGACCGCGGCATAGTCGCCGCTCTTTTTGTTCTTGACCCTGGCATTGGTGATGATCCTGGCCTGGGGATGATAGACCGCGCCGGGGCACAGCTTTTTGACCGCTTTGAAATGCGCTGTATCGGCCCTGGTGGCCATCACCAGCCCCTGCATCTTCCGGAAGATCAGGGCCGCCTGAGCCGGGGTCTTGCCCTGGCAGAATATCACCTCCGGCAGCCCCCGGCGCAGGGTCCGGTGGGTGTCGATGTTGGCGATGCCGATATCCTGGTAGGGCAGGGCCGCCAGCGTTTTCAGCACCTCCGGTTCGGAGATTTTTCCGGCCTTGTACTTTCGCAGCAACTCGTTAAGTTTTTCTTTTTGCATTTTTCTTTCCGTCATCGTAACACCCCTTTTGATAACCGGCCAGATCGAGGGTCACGAATTTATATCCTGCCTCACGCAAGGATTCAAGGATTTTATTTTTTAATTTAAGCGCTTTATTGAATTGCACCTCCGGGATCTCGATCCGGGCCAGATCTCCGTGATGTCTAACCCGCAGATCGCTGAAACCTAATTTCTTTAGAAAAGCCTCTGAACTTCCGATCCTTCTAAGTTCTGGAACTTTTATTGTCCGGCCATAGGGAATTCGGGTGGCCAGGCAGGAATTCGACGAGGCATTCCAGTTGGGCAGGCCCATTTTTTTTGACAGAGCCCTGATCTCTGCTTTGGTCAGTCCGGCCTCGGCCAGCGGGCTTTTGATGCCGTATTTGACGGAAGCCGCCTTTCCGGGGCGATATTCCTTTAGATCGTCCGCGGTGCTGCCTTCAATGATAACTGATATCCCTTTTGTTTTAGCGATCTTTTTCATCTCCCGCCAAAGCAGGCTCTTGCAGTGATAGCACCTATCGGGGGGATTTGATATAAATATTCTGTCCTTTAATTCACCTGTTTTAATGGCCAGGAAATTTAGTTTGAATTTTCTGGCAATGGTTATGGCGGTCATTATTTCGTCTTCGGAGCGTATGGCTGAGACCGCCGTCACCGCCAGATGGTCTTCACCCATGACCTTCTTGGCCATCGCCGCCAGGAATGTGCTGTCTATCCCGCCGGAATAAGCCACCAAAACACTGCCGTACCCCTTGAGCAAGAATGACAACTTTTTCTCTTTGTCCTTTAGACCCATGATCTTTTCTGAGTATTTGCGGATAAGCTATAAATCATAGCTCTATGATCCGGCCGCTCATGTCGTCCAGCTCCACCACCGCGCAGGTCGGCTTGCCGGTAAGATAGCCGCAGGCCTCGCCGGGGTTGACCACCAGGGTCCCTTCTTCGAAGATGTCAACTTTATGAGTGTGCCCGTAGAGGATCAGGTCGTAGGTCCCGGCCTTGATCAGGCTCTCCAGGCAGCGTGGCTCGTGCATCATGCAGATGCTCCGGTCGCCGATCTTCAACTCGTAAGGGCCGCTATGCAGTTCGAATCCCGCCTCCTCGAAGCGTTCCTTGAGATATATCTTCTCCCCGTCGTTGTTGCCGTAAACTGCTATTAGTTTGAGCCTGGCCTTGGCAAAGACCGGGACGATGAAGGGGGCCACGAAATCCCCGGCGTGAAGGACAATCTTAACGTCCTCGTCGAAGAAGGCTTCGCAGGCCTTCTGGCAGGCCTCCAGGTTATCGTGGGTATCGGAGATCAGACCAATCTTCATAGCTTTCTTCCCCTGTTATCTATTCACTATAATCTATTGACTATCTCTGGCATTTGGGGCACCAATACGTCCCCCGGCCCCGGAATATCTCCTTGACGATGGTCCCGCCGCAGCGACGGCATTTGGTCCCCTGCTTGCCATAGACCCGGTGCTTGACCTGGAACCAGCCCTTCTTGCCCTGCCCATCGCGGTAGGTGTCCACCGAGCTCCCCCGGGCGGCGATGGCTTCCCCGAGGACCTGAAAGATGGCATGATGGAGTTTTTTTATTTCCGGCCCGCTCAGCTGGTTGGCCGGACGCTGGGGAGCGATGCCCGCCCGATGCAGGGCCTCCGCGGCATAGATGTTGCCCAGCCCGGCGATGATGGCCTGGTCCAGCAGCAGAGGCTTGATCGGCCCCCTGCGCCCGCCCAGGCGCTCCTTCAACGCTTCGGGAGTGAAATCTTTCTCCAGCGGCTCCGGCCCCATCTTTTGAAGCGACGGGATGCTGCCGGCATCGCGGGCCAGTTCGATGGATCCGAATTTGCGCTGGTCGGAGAACACCAATCTCCTGCCGCCGCTAAAGTAAAAGATGATTCTGGCCGCCCTGGGCAGAGAATCACCTTTTTGCTGGTATTGCAGCACTCCGGTCATTTTCAGGTGGACCACCAAAACCTTCCCGGTGTCCAGATGAAGGATCAGATATTTGCCCCTCCGGTCGAACCGGATGAAACTTCTCCCCGAGATCCCGCCAAGAAACCCTTTGGGAGTTGCGCCCTTCAGCGAGCTGGCGTTGAGTATATCCACCCGTTCGATCCGCTTTCCGGCAAGGCTCCGGGTCAGGTCCCGGCGGACCGTTTCAACCTCCGGCAGTTCCGGCATGGCCTCAGCTGTCCTCGCCCAGGTTCTTCATATCGTTCTCCAGGGCATCCAGCTCGGCCAGCAGGTCATCGGCCTCGCTGAGGGTATTCTCGTTCCTGGCCCTGATGGCCTGGTCAGCCTCGGCCGACTCCTGTTCTCCGGCAATGGACTCAGGCAGCTCGATCTTTATTTCGGGGATGCCGGTTTCCGGCTGGCTCATTTCGGAGGGGAACACTATCTCCGGACCCCCGGGCTCATCTATCTGGATGGGGGCCATCTGCGCCGGGGGATGGGCCTGCGGGGCGTTCATCCCGGCGTACTCCTGGATCAGCGTCCGCTGGCGCTCCCGAAGCTGAGACATCTGCTCCTCAAGCTCGTGGTTCCTGGCGGTCAGTTCCTCGTTGCGGTCCCTCAGGTCCTTGAGGACCTTCTCCCATTTCTGCCGCTGGTCCTGGTACTTGAGCTGGATCTCCTGGATCTTGGCCTGCACCTCCACCCGCCCCTGGGCCATGGCGTTCTGGACATCGTTCTGGCGCTGGGCCTGCATCTGCTGGATTTGAACCTGCATCTCGGAACGGGTCCGGGCCACCGCGCCCTGGATCTCGCTGTGGTGCTTAAGCTCCAGCTGATCGATCTGGTCCTGCATCTCCTGGCGGACCTCGTTGACCGCGGCTTCGATCTGCTTATAGGTAGACTGCACCGCAGCCGGGGCGGCTGGCACAACCGGCTGAACCGGCGGAGCAGCAGGCCTGGGAGCCGCTTGCAGGGGAGGCGGGGCCGGCGCTTCCTGAATGGGCATCCTGGGCGGTGGCTGCGGTGCGCTGGCGGCCGGGGGCGCTGGCGGCCGGGGCGCCATTTGCTGCGGCGGCGGTTGCGGTATATTGGCGGCCGGAGGCGCTGGCGGCCGGGGGGCCATTTGCAGCGGCGGCGGTTGCGGTATATTGGCGACCGGAGGTGCCGGCGGCCGGGGCGCCATTTGCTGCGGCGGTGGCGGCGGAGCTGCTCTGGGCATGGCCGGAGCCTGGGGCGGCGGAGCGGCCGGGGCCGGACCCTCATCGGTCACGATCTTGCCGAAGATATCATCCAGTTCGTCGTCCAGACCGGCGCCCAGCAGTCCGCCGGCGCTGGGCATGCCGGCAGGCTTTCCTATCGGAGTCCTGGCGGCCGGGGCTTGACCCGGAGCGCCGGGCCTAGCTACGGGCTTAGGAGCAAGATTAGTAAGCCAGGCGTTAAACTGCCCCGCATCCTTTTGTTTGTCTTCCGGTGGTACCATATATCTAACCTTTCAAAATTTGCCGATTTGGTATCTCGTTTATAAAAACTTTAGATCCTCTTGAATATCCATCCGTGTGAATCTGCAATTATCCGTCGAATCCGTGTCCTATTTCCCCACTCCGCAGCACTTTTTGTACTTCTTTCCGCTGCCGCAGGGGCAGGGATCGTTGCGCCCCACGTCCGGGCCGGACTTGACCACCGGAGCCTGTTTGGGCCGGCCCTCCTCGTCGCGGGGGATCATTCTCCGGGCGGCCGGGGCCTGGCTGCCGTCCTCGATCGGCCCGGCCGCCGTTGGCGCGGCCAATTCCGGCTTGAAGGCGGTCATGGCCATCGGCCTTGACTGGGGCGGTGCCACGTTCACCGGGTGGGCCTTGAACAGCAGTTCGATGGTGGCCGAATCGATGGTATTATTCAGCTCCATGAACATGATATAGCTTTCCTTCTTGTACTCTATCAGGGGATCCTTCTGCCCGTAGGCCCTCAGGCCGATGCCCTCCTTGATGGCGTCCAGGTTGCTCAGATGCTCCCGCCACTTCTCGTCTATGGTCTGCAGCAGGGCAAAGTGCTCGATCCGCCTCATCAGTTCGGACCCCAGACTTTCCTCCTTCTGCCGGTATCTCTCCCGGACCGCTTCTTTGAGGTATTTCTCCAGCGAATCTATGGTCATCCCGTGATACTGGTCCTGGGAGACCGAGAGGTCCATCAGAAAATGCCGGCGCAGTTCGTCCTTGATGCCGCCCCAGTTCCAGTTCTCGGGATATTCCTTTTCATCGGTATCGGCGGCCAGGATGGCATCCACCACCCGGTCCATCATCTCGGCGATCTTGTCCTGGAGATTCTCGTCGGTCAGGGCCTCGTGCCTTATCTGGTAGATGGCCTCGCGCTGCCGGTTCATGATGTCGTCGTATTCCAGCAGGTGCTTGCGGATGTCGAAATTGTGGCCCTCCACCCGTTTCTGGGCGGTGCCGATCTGGCGGGTCAGCAGGGGATGGGTGAGCACCTCGCCCTCTTCGGCCCCCAGCTTCTCCATCACCCCGGCGATGCGCTCCGATCCGAACAGCCGCATCAGGTCGTCCTCCAGCGACAGGAAGAAGCGGGACGATCCGGGATCGCCCTGCCGCCCGGCCCGGCCCCTCAGCTGCCGGTCTATGCGGCGCGATTCGTGCCGTTCGGTGCCGATGATGTGCAGTCCGCAGGGGACCTTCTCCCGGCATTTCAGCGTCTCATAGTGCGGACACTGATCCGGGGAGCCGTCATCGCTGACCAGCCGGCAGTGCGGGCTCTTGACCACCCCCGGGCCCAGCTTGATGTCGGTGCCCCGCCCGGCCATGTTGGTGGCGATGGTCACCGCCTTGGGCTGCCCGGCATTGGTGACGATCTCGGCCTCTTTCTGGTGGTGCTTGGCGTTGAGCACCTTGTGATCGATGCCCTTGCGGGCCAGCATCCGGGAGAGGGTCTCCGAGACCTCCACCGACACCGTGCCCACCAGCACCGGACGGCCGGCCAGGTGCATCTGCTCGATCTCGTCGATGACGGCATTGTATTTTTCGCGCCTGGTCCGGTAGATCACGTCGTCGTAATCGGAGCGCCGGATGGGCTTGTTGGTGGGCACCACCGCCACATCCAGCTTGTATATCTCGAAGAACTCCGAGGCCTCGGTCTCGGCGGTGCCGGTCATGCCGGCCAGCTTGGCATACATCCGGAAATAGTTCTGGATGGTGACGGTGGCCAGGGTCTGGGTCTCCCGCTCGATGGCCACGTTCTCCTTGGCCTCGATGGCCTGGTGCAGGCCGTCGGAATATCTACGGCCCGCCAGGATCCTCCCGGTGAACTCGTCCACTATCAGCACCTTGCCGTCGCTGACCACGTATTCCACGTCCTTCTCGAACAGGGAATAGGCCCGCAGCAGCTGTCCGATGTTCTGGTTCTTCTCCGACCGCTCGGAGAAGGTCAGCTCCAGCTTGATCCGGGCCTCGGCCTTCTGGGCCTCGCTCAATGATTCGTCGCTGTTGATCCGGTGCATCTCCTCGGACATGTCGGGGATGATGAACAGCTCCGGCTCCTTGGGGGAAATGGTCTGGCGCCCCTTCTCGGTCAGGTCCACCACGTGCGATTTCTCGTCGATGGAGTAGAACAGCGGCTCGTCCAGCTCCCACATCTTCTTGTCCCGGATGTAGTCGTTCTCCACCTCCTGCATCAGCCGCTTGTTCTTGCCGTCCTGCAGCAGCTTGGAGAGCTTCTTGTTCTTGGGCCCGCCCCGGTAGGCCTGCAGCAGCTTGATGCCGGCCTGGTACTCCTCGCCCTCGGCCAGCAGTTTCTCGGCCTCGGCGGTGATCCGGTTGACCAGCAGGATCTGGCTCTCCACCAGTCGTTCCACCGGCCGCTTCAGCTGGTCATAGCGGTGGGTGGAGTGCTCCACCGGCCCGGAGATGATCAGCGGGGTGCGGGCCTCGTCGACCAGGATGGAATCCACCTCGTCGATGATGGCGTAATAATGCTCCCGCTGGACGCACTGCTCCAGGCTGCCAGCCATGTTGTCCCGCAGGTAATCAAAGCCGAATTCGTTGTTGGTGCCGTAGACGATGTCGCACTGGTAGGCATCCCGGCGCTCCTGGGTGCCGGGCTCGGTGTCATCCAGGCAGCCCACCGTCAGGCCCAGGTACCGGTAGATCTGGCCCATCCACTGGCTGTCGCGCCGGGCCAGGTAGTTGTTGACCGTCACCAGGTGCACCCCGCGCCCGCTTAGGGCGTTCAGGTAGACCGGCATGGTGGCCACCAGGGTCTTGCCCTCCCCGGTGGCCATCTCCGCGATCTTGCCCTGGTGCAGGACTATGCCCCCCAGCAGCTGGACGTCGAAGGGCACCATCTCCCAGGGAAGCTCCATGCCCACCACCGTCCAGCTTTTTCCCGTATGGCGGCGGCAGGCCTCCTTGACCACGGCAAAGGCCTCGGGCAGAAGCTCGTCCAATATTTCCTGGTCGTCCCGCCCCTGCTGGCGTTCCTGGACGATCCTGGCCTTGAACTGGGCGGTCTTGCCCTGGAGCTCGGACTCCGAGAGATCTTTATATTCCTCGAAATACCGGTTGATCTCATCGATCCTGGGCTGGAGTTTTTTGGCATCCCGCTGGTATTTACTGCCGAATATTTTTGTCAGTATCTGGCCAAACATGATTTCTTATAACATTCTTAAAATTTAAACACTTATCCAAGCAAATTTAACATACTTTTGCCTATTTTGCAAGCAAATAAGAAGGGGAACGGCGTCATGGCCGTTCCCCTATTCTTTTGGAAGATACCCTACTCCATCGCGCTGTGAAAGACATTCATCACCTGGCCCGGCGTTCCGGCCTGTTTCAGCTGCTGCCGGACCGATTCCCTGCCCATGGCCTGTCCGATCAGCTTCAGCACTTTCAGATACCCCTGAATATTCTCCCCGGCCGAGATCATCAGAACGATCTTGACCGGCTGGCCGTCGTCGCAGACATATCCCGGTATGGGCTTCTTGAGCGATATATATATCACCACCACCTCGTCGGTGGCCGCCCCGGACCGGGAATGCGGTATGGCGACCCCCTGCCCCAGGGTGGTGGGCGAATCCTGCTCCCGGTGCCACAGGCTTTCCAGGAAGGCCTCCCGGTCGAAAACATAGCCCTCGTCGACCGCCAGATCGACCGCCATTTCGAACAGCTGTTTCTTGTCCGAAGCCTCGGCCTCCAGCATTATCAGGTCGTTCTTCAGATAGTCGGCCAGGTTCGGCTGGCGATTCTCGGCCAGGGAGACTGCGTAGTCGATAGCCTTGTCCAGATCGTCGGGAAAACTGTCGGAGCCGATGTGCTGGATGATCTCCAGCTCATGCAGGATCTTCCTGACCTCGGGGCGCATCCCGGATATCAGCACCCTTTTTTTTCTGGCCCTCATTTTCTGGATGATGCTCTCCACCGCCTGGGCCCCTGAGGCGTCCACTATGGAGACCCCCTTCATGTCCAGGATCAGGGTGTCCGGCATGGCATTGGTGATCGCTTTGGAAAAGCTTCGGACCGCACCGAAGAACAGCGGGCCCTCGATCCCGAACACCGAGATCTTGTGCCGCTGCATGATCTTTTTGGTCCCCTCGGAGATGGATGACAGGTCCCGTTCCAACGCCGGGATTATGCCCAGCTGGCTCACCCGGTTGATGAACAGGAAGGTGGCCATCAGCATGCCGATCAGAACGGCCGAGATCAGGTCGGCAAAGACCGTCACCAGCATGGTGGTCACGAAGACCAGGGAATCGGCCAGCGGTGTCTTGGGCAGTATTTTTATCGGCTCCCATTCGAACATGCCGATGGCCGCCATCATCAGCACCCCGCTGAGGGCCGCCAGCGGTATCCTGGCGGCAATGGGAGCCAGGGACAGTATGACCACCACCAGGATCAGCCCGCAGATCACTCCGGACAGCTTGGTCTTTCCCCCGGAACGGATGTTGATCATGGTCCGGACTATGGCCCCGGTGCCGGCTATCCCGCCGAACAGGGCGGCTGCCGAATTGCCGATGCCCTGCCCCACCAGCTCCCGGTTGCTGTTATGCTCGGTGTTGGTGACGCTGTCCACCACCACACTGGCCAGCAGGGTCTCCAGGTACCCCAGCATGGCGATGGCGAACCCGGCCGGAATGGCCCGGTGCCAGCTGGCCCAGCTGGCGTTGGGCCAGGCGGGAAGCTGCAGGACGTTGGGAATGCTGCCGACGATGCCGATGGCCGGCGATCTCATAAAAGCCAGGCTTTTCCAGTCGAAGCTGTACAAAAAGGCCCCCATCCGGTCCCCCAGGAAAAAGGTGATCAATGACCCGAACAGCAGGCCCAGAAACAGTTTGGGAAGCGATCGGTTGATCAAGGGAACGATTATTATGAATGCTATGGTGATCAGGGCCACCAGCGGGGCGCTGAAAAAGGTCTTCAGCTGCTGGCTGAATATCAGGATGGCGATGCCGTTGGTGAAGCCCGAGATCACCGGCTGGGGGATGAAGCTGACGAACTTGCCCAGCTTGAACAGCCCCATCGCTATCTGCAGGATCCCGGCTATCAGGCAGGCCAGCAGCAGGGCGTTGACGTCGTGGAACTGCACGAAGATCTGGGTCAGGATCACCGTCATCCCGCCGGTGGGCCCGGTGATCTGCTGGGGGGTGCCGCCGAACAGCGAGGCGAATATCCCGGTGAACACCGCGCCGTATAGCCCGGCCACCGCGCCGCTGGGATCACCGTTGGTGGCCAGGATGCCGAACCCCAGGGCCAGGGGCAGGGCCACGATGGCCGAGGTCAGGCCGCCGGCCAGGTCCCCTTTGAAATTGGAAAAGTCAAAACGCAGATAATCCCTGAAATCGAATTCCCGGAAATATTCCGCCGGGTCGAATTTTTTAGCCAAAGCCTGGAGCCTCATGGAATGACGCCTTTCTTAATCAAAAAGTTTATGTATGGACAGCCCGGCCTTCAAATATGCCCTCTGAATGAAGGACGGATCATAATGTTTACCGAAATAATAATATACCGATCGGCGATGCTCCTCGGCCATTTTTCGCTTTTCCTGTTCGGTGCTCTTGCCCCAGTGATGGACCAGCTCGGCCTGCGGCACCACCCAGCTCTCCCAGCCCTGCAGATGGGCCCGGTAGCAAAGATCGGTATCCTCCAGATACATGAAGATGTTTTCGTCGAATTTGCCGACCTCCTCAAGCATCTCCCGTCTCAGAATTATGCAGACCCCCCCCAGGGCTTCCACCCGGCGGGGCCGGTCCAAAGCTATTTCCTTCTGCAGATATTTTTTTGAGCCGGGATTGCCCGGCAGGATCTTGGATAGGGGCGATTTACGGGCGAAGATGATGTTGGCATAGGTGGGGAACCGGCGATAGGTGGGCTGAAGGCTGCCGTCCCGGTTCAGCACCTTTGGGCCGGCCAGTCCCGCCTGCGGGGTGTGATCCATGAATTCTATCAAAGATTGAAACAGGCCCTTTCTTATGACCGTATCGGGATTGAGGATCATCAGGTAACGCCCGGAGGATACCGCCATCCCCTGGTTGCAGGCCCGCCCAAAGCCGGGATTATCGGGGTTCTTGATCAATTTGACCCCGGGGAAATCGGCCGATATCGTTTCAGCGCTGCCGTCGCAGGAGGCGTTGTCCACCACGATCAGTTCCAGCCCCTTGTCCGGCCAGGGCCACTCGGAGCGGACCGACTGCAGGCACTGTTTCAGCAGCTCCCGGACGTTCCGGTTGACTATTATCACGCTCAGTTCGGTCATTTTTCATCCCTAAAGAAAATAGAGACGAATGTTTCCGTCTCTAAAATATTGTCTGAAAGCTGTGCTGGTTATAAGCGGCCCAGCAGGCGGATCAGCTGCAGGCGCCATACCATCCAGGCCGCCTCGTAGATGATCTTCTTGGACATCTTGGATTGTCCCACCTTGCGCTCCTCGAAGATGATGGGCACCTCCACCACCTTGAATTTCCTGTAATAGGCGTTGAAATGCATCTCTATCTGGAAGGCATAACCGTTGGATTTTATCCGGTCCAGGTTGATGGCCTCCAGCACCCGCCGGCGGTAGCATTTGAATCCGCTGGTCAGGTCCCGCACCGGCACCCCGGTTATGATCCGGGCGTATATGTTGGCGAAATAGGACAGCAGCAGCCTCTTGAGCGGCCAGTTGACCACGTTCACCCCGTTCAGGTAGCGGGAGCCGATCACCAGGTCGTATTCCTTGATCTTCTCCAGGAACACCGCCAGGGTCTTGGGCGGATGGGAGAAGTCGGCGTCCATCTCGCAGATCAGGTCGAATTTGTGCTCCAGCGCCCACCTGAAACCGGTGACGTAGGCGGTGCCCAGGCCCATCTTTCCAGACCGGTGGATCGCCTGGACCCTGGGGTTTCGGGCCGCGATATCATCGACGATCTGGCCGGTGCCGTCCGGCGAATTGTCGTCAATGATCAGCACGCTGATGATCGGATCGATCGACAATATCTGCTCGATGATCGGGGTGATGTTCCCCTTTTCGTTGTAGGTCGGAATGATCACCAGACAATTCATTTCTTTCTCCCAATGATCGCCAATGCGGTTATCCCGGAAAGGATCATTATAGCAGAAATTATGCTGATTGTTAACCCTAATATGAAATATTTCGAATGGTATTTGAATTCAATCCGGTGCCTTCCCGCCGGGACCGGGACCGCCCGGAAGGTGTAATTGGCCCGGAAAACCCTGGCCGGAGACCCGTCGATGAAGGCCTGCCAGGCCGGGTAATGATTGTCGCTGAAGACCAGGATGCCGGGCTGGTCGGCCTCGGCGGTCAGCAGCACTTGATTGGGCTGGTAGGAATCGATGGTTACCTGGCCCACTAAATTTTCCGAGGGAATAAAATCAGCCGGATCCTCCTCCAATATGACCGATTTGGAGGGATCGAAATCCGGTTGCCTCATTCTTTCCAGGATGCCGTCGCCCTGGGCTATATTTTCATACCGTCCCACTATCCAGGCCCGGGGGAGGACGGCCTGATTTTTGAATATCTTCACCCGGCCGTTATAGCAGGAATCGGCCAGCACGAAGCTGGGGTGGTTCACCGGCTGCTGCATCAGCAGGTATTTTACGTTCAGGATGTTGAGGAATGCCGGCGCCTGGAAGAGATTGCGGAAGTCCGGCAGCAGCCTTTTGGGATCCGTTCCCACGAACTCGCTGTACCGTTTCAGGGGGTTGGGATGCTCCCCCCCCACCGTCTGCACCCCGAACAGCGACAGGTAGTTGCCCTGCTGGTGGACCTGCAGGGGCCAGGTCCGGTGGATGCCGGCGTCTTTCTCCAGGGTCCGGACCACCTCGTCCTTGACAAAATATTCCTCCGGGCCGGCCACTATCTTGATGAATTTGGCATCGACCCGCCACAACTCGAGGAAGACCAGCACAGCCATTGCAATTGACCACCACCTGAAGGGCAGTCGTTTCCTGGCCAGCAGTGCCGTCAGGACAGCTCCGGCAGCCAGGAAGGCGTAGGCGATCCAGAAGCCCCGTACCATCTCGGGAAAGCCCTGCCACAGGGCCTGCGCGCCCCATCCCTTGGCGGCAAATGCGGAGAGCATTGAGGTCATTCCGTCCTTGGCCACAGAGAAGATGATGCCGAAAAGCAGCACCATTCCCAGGGAGATCAACAGCCCATTATGCATTTTCTCCTTATATTCCCCGTTGATCAGGGACTGAATGCCCATTGCCATCAGGACCACGGTGGCAAAGGAAAATACATTGAATATCATGGCCGGACTGCGGAATTTGGCCATGCCCGGTACAAGATAATAGATCAGATGATACAGCGGAGTGAATCCGCCAAAGGCAACAATCAGGGCAAAGCCCCCCAGGCCCAGGAAGAACATCTTAAGTTTCTTTCTCCTGCTGTACAACAATCCCAGCAGGGCCAGCAGGAAAGGAATGACGCCGAGGAATTCGGTATGAAGCTTGAGGTCCCTTCTGCCCCAGTACCAATGGGTGGGCCCCTGTTCGGAGTTCTTGTCTATCAGGCCGGAGAACTCCGGCCAGACGATATTGACTATCTCCTCCGGCGGCATGGAATATGAGGTGGCGAATTGGTATCCCTTGTCCTGTCCCCGGGGGGAGAATTTCAGGTAATGGTTCAGGGGGATGGCCTGCACGGCATACAGGGAAAAACCAAAACCAAGGATTATCGCGCCCCGGATCAGGCCGGATGATAAAACTTTTTTAAACGGCAGGCCGTTCCGGTGCCTGGAGTACAATCTGGCCACGGCAAAGAAGAACCCGGTGATCAGCAGGTAATAGGTCATCTGGACGTGGGGGGAAAGCAGGGCCAATCCTATCACCTGCGCCGAGCACAGCGACCACAACAGCCATTTTTTCCAGACATCGGATTCTATTGCCCGGTATATGAAAAGCAACAGCCAGGGCAGCAGGCTGGACACGATTATCTTCCCGTCATGCCCGGCATATATCAGGCTGACCATGGCCCCGGTGAACATATAGGCGATGCCGGACAAAAATGAGGCCGTGCCGGAGAACCTGAGATTGCGGAGGAATAGATAGGTCCCGAACCCGGCCAGGCAGACATGGATGAAATAGTACCAGGCATTGAGGATATTCGGTGCCAACATTTTTTGGGAAATCAGGGAAATTGGGTAAAATGAGTGTCCGTAGACCACAGCGTCAACCACCGGAGCCCCGCCGTAAAGACCAGGGTACCACAATGGGAATTGTCCGTAGTTTTTCAAGCTGTCAAAGATGAATTTATAGGTCATATAGGCGCCGGAAACAAAATCCGAGCCGAATATCATGCAATCTGAAAACAAAGATCTGTTGAACACAACCAGGCCCAGAATGAGGTAGATTGCAATTACCAGTCTATTATTGGCAAAAACATCCTTCCCCGTTTCCAACGTCACCTGGTCTTTTATAAGAACCGATGTTGTTTTTTTAATCCTCTTCAATTTTGGCCTCTGAATTTTTAAATTTCAAAGAAAATAATGTCATCAGCACATCAAATAATGTGAAACAAAGTCGGGAAAGCACTGCCACTATGACCGCCACCGGTGCCGGAATGTAAAATTTAAGCAGAAAGCTTAATATCCCCTCCCTTACACCCAACCCTCCGGGGGTAATGATGCTCACAAAGCCCAAGGCATAAGCCCCTCCGTAAGCCCCGATAGCCGGCATCAAACCGCTTGTCCCTATTCCAGGATAAAGTGATTTGGTTAAAATGAATATAGTTATTCCCTGGAGGGACCAGGCAATAATGTAAATAAATAAAAGTGAAAAGATGCCTTGATATTTATATGTAATATCGGGTTGGGCCAACCTCCCAATTTTGGGAACATACTTCCATACCCGGGGCAGTACCTTGGGATGGACTATAGCCATAAGCAGCACAAAAATCAACCCGCTTATCAAGAATATGACCAGAGGAAGATGGCTCCTGTAATATGACAGGCTTAGGAAAAAGACAAAAATGGATGCCGCCAGCTGAACGACCATTTCTATTATTATGCCGGTGGCAGAGATTGATTCGGGTATTTTTTCCCGGCGGCAAAGCCAGATCCTGCCTCCCAGGGCCAGGACATGTCCCGGGATGAATTTTGCCAGGTGAGAGCCAGATACGGTCCAAAATGCTTTGGTCCATTTTATTTCATGGCCCAGACTTTTGAGAATGTTTCTCCAGGCGGATATCCCCAGATAGAAAGACAGGGACAAAGGGAGCAAAGATAATAGCAACATCCGGTAATTCAACTGCAAATGGCTCTGCTTCAAAGAATTCCAATTGACCACTATTACCTTGGTCAAAAAAAAGGCAATGCCCAGAATTATCGCTATTCCCAGTACATTCTTAATGATCTTCTTTATATTGTTGCTCATTTCCGTTTTATCTATCGATAACAGCATAATAATAGATATTTTTCCACCCTATGGCTGCCATTGCCCGTTTTATAAAAGTTTCATTGCGGGGACGTCCGTAGTAGCTGCTTTTTAAAACCTTAAAATCCCTTAATATGGATTCCCATTGGCCCTTGGTCAGCAGCCTTTCCCCCAGAGCATTGGAAAGGTAGAACTTGGTCGGGACGCTGAAAACAATCCTTCGGGCAACCCTCAATTGTTCTTTTATAAGCTTCTGAATATCATTATTCTCAAAATGTTCAAAAAAACCCTGATGACAGATGACGTCGAAACTATCATTCTCATAAGGCAGTTTAAAGGCATCCCCTTCCTTTATTTCCAAACGGCCCTTAAGGTTTTCGTTGTTTTTTTGTGATTTTTTTATCACGGCGGGGTCGTTGTCTATGGCATGGGTCTCTATCCCCAGATACGACAGGAAGATCGAGGTTGACCCGCCGCCCACTCCGATCTCCAATATCTTCCCAGGATTGCTATTCCATATTTCCAGAAGATACGGCTTATGGGAATATACATGGTCAATCAGCTCTCCCAGCTCCAGTTTGGCGCCATATACTTTTCCCCACTCAGGATGACCCATTTATCGGCTCCCTATATAACATATTGCAGCTAGTATAACATGCATATATTAAGAAGGTCAATAACAAAATATCGGGCATGTATTATACATGCCCGATATTCAGAAAAGTCAATGTTTATTATTTGACAAATACGATCTTATTATTATAAATCTTTGAACCGAATTTTGCCCGGCAGAGATAAACGCCGGAGGATATCTTGGCGTTATTTGCATTCAATCCGTTCCATGAAAGATTATATTGCCCCGGCCTCTGCTCTCCGTTGAAAATTATCCTGACCAACCGGCCTTCAATATTGTAAACAGCGATATCCACAGGAGATTCCTTCGGCAAGCTATATGATAGCCTTATACCATTGCCGCTGGATATGATTTTCACCTCAAAATCGTTAGCTGTGATTTTATCTCCGGAAATCCCAGATGACACCTGATAATCAAGCGATACCTCGTCGATCACCGGGGCTTCAAAGAAATTATTGGAATTATACGTCAGCTGATATTGGGCGTATTTTGCTGACGGGACGCTGGCCTTTGAGCCGGACTTGGTTATCGGCAGCCACCCGCACCAATTGATATCATCGGGCACAGCAGTACTGCCGGTTCTCATTGATACCTCTACCGAGGTGCTTTCAGGAACAGCCGCCACCCAGGAACAGATACCCCACTCATAAATGTCTGTGCCATTCCCGAAAACCGAGGAGCCATAGGTTTCCGATTTTGAGCGATTATGGGCATTCCCATTGTCCTTGGTTGAAATATGACCATAAACAGATGGAATGGAATCGCACCCGGTATAGCCTGTTTTGCCAACATTATGATAAATGTAACTCCATGTATTAAAAGTCGTACCATAAAAACCGGGTCCCTGAACACCATTGGTAATCAATACATCCTTGGTACCATTTTGCGACATCTTATCTACTATTACACCTACCGCTCCATGCGAAGGTAAATCTGTTTTGCTTATAAAATCGGGACCCCAGTAAACATATGAAGGAACATCGTGGGTATCAACAGTGTAGGGCAAGCTGTCACGGTCATACCAGTTTGCGAAGATAATGTCCTTATGCCCGTCATGGTCTATATCGGCTACCGCATTGCAATATGCGGATTTTGTGGGTAATTCCGTACGGGGCCGGGTCGTAAACCCGGTTGAAGAGCCCCAGTAAATATATGATTTTATATTATAACTTGCACCATCATGGCAGTTGCTGAATACTATATCCAGCCAGCCATCGTTATCTAGATCATCTACCGAAACACCGTAAGCACCGTGAGTTTCCAATTGGTCTCTATGGCTGGTGTCATAAGTGATATTGCTTGTTCCCTGTCCGTAATAAATGTAAGATGGCAGATTGAAGGTAAAACTGCCACCATAATCACCCTGTCTGTTTGTAAAAACGATGTCCAACCTTCCATCTTTGTTTAGATCAGCAACGGCAATATCGGTTGCACCAATGGTCGGTAGATCTGTTCGATTTCCCACATTATAACCATCCTTACTACCCCAGTAAATATATGAATTGACATTGTTGGAATAATCGTCCCCGCGGTAGTTGGCAAAAATGATATCCAGTTCTCCATCGTGATTCAAATCCACCACACAATTTGCATGAGCACCCAAGGTCGGCAAATCCATAGTATCGTTCAGATGGAATCCGTCTTTGCTGCCCCAATATATCAATGAATTTGTGCTCCAACTGCTATTATCATTATAGCTGCTAAAAACTATATCCAAATTCCCGTCTTTATTCAAATCGGCTACGGAATTTCCCGTAGCTCCGTGCGTTGGAAGCTGCAAACAACTGTCGGCCGAAAATGTCCAATCATGCTTCCCCCAATAAACATAAGAATTGATGTTAAAATTTGTGGAATTATCGTGCATATTGCTTATCACCAAATCGGGGCGTCCATCTTTATTCAGATCGTATATCGCGCCGGGATTTGATTTCAAACATCCGCTGTCGGATCCGTCGGTGGAGGTGAAAACATTGGCATTGAAATCCCCATCGGCGAAATCGGCCTGGCTGGCCTCGCGCCAGGTTCCGGCCCATACACTCTGCCCGGCTACAAAAAGACAGGCCATAATGATTATTACTGCTATCTTTTTCATCGATTTGCTCCTAGTAATATTTTCCCGAGTATAGACATTTACATTGAAACTATACCCCTAATGACAGCCTCTGTCAAGCAAAAAAGATATTTTTTTATCCGAAGACTTTTTTATAAACCGCCAGAGTATTTTCCGCGGTTTTCCCCCAGCTGAACCTTTGGGCCCGGGACAGTCCCTTTTGGGTCAATTCTTCCGACAACTGGCCGCTCTCAAGCACTTCCACCATCTTATTCCTCAGGGCCACATGGTCGATAGGGTCGATCAACAAACCGGCATCCCCGGCCACTTCGGGCAGGGAGGTGGTGTTGGAGGTTATCACTGGGCAGCCCGAGGCCATGGCCTCCAGCACCGGCAGGCCGAATCCCTCGTATAACGAAGGGAAGGCCAGGATATCCGAGGCGGCGTAATAAAGCGGCAGGTCTTCTCCCGGGATATCATCCCTGACCAGGACCCTGGCGGACAGATCATTCGATGACACGTAGGCCTGATCCGATTTCGATATCCGGCCCACCTTAAGCAGGATTAAATCCTGCCGGTCTTTTACCATTTGATCGAAGGCCTTCAATACCGTAATGAAATTCTTCCGGGGGGCCGGGGTGCCGACATGCAGGATGATTTTATCCTTGACCGAAAGGTCCAGCCTATGCCGGCATTCTGCCTTGTCCCGGGGATGGTATTCCGGGGAGACCCCCAGCATGACGGGGGTGATCTTATCAGGATCTATCCGGTAGATCCTGACCAGGTCATCCTTGGTGGCCTGGGAGATGGAGATGATGTGATCGGCTTTTTTCAGGCCGGAATATAATATCCGGCGCCAGTATTTTTCCAAGGGCGAGCCCGGCATTATCAGCGGGATCAGGTCCAGGCAGGTTATTATACGTCTTTGGCCGGTATTCAGAAAGGACAGGTTCTGGCTGAGGATATGGATATTTTCGCCGGGCGCATAGGCCCGGCTGCAATTTTTCCAGAAAAGGGGCTTGGCTATTGATTTGGCTACCTTGAGCCTCCTGTCCAGACCGTTTTTGCCGTAAAGATCACAGGAGCCGCCCTGGTAATTGTAATGGATGAACCTTGGGCCGGTTCGGTCCTGTAATGCCCGGTAAAGATTCCAGGCATATACCCCGGCTCCGCTGTGTTCCGGCTGATCGTTGATGAGGTCTACATTCATGCGACCTGATCTTCCCTTGTTAAGTTTAAATAAAAAACGGGCGGTCAAAGCCGCCCCGTGATCAGGACCTTCTAGATCTCCAGCGACAGATCCAGCCTCATGGGATGGCCCAGGCCGGGGAAGGGCGTATAGGCATAGTCTATGGAATATTTTTTGTATCTGATGCCGAAGCCGGCGCCCAGGCCGGCAAAGTCGTCCAGATCCGACCCGTTCTGGATGTTCCCCAGGCTCCCGTTGTATCCCAGCCTGAGGGACAGATGTTTCACAAAGTTCAGCTCCGTGCCGAAATTCATTTTAAAGTGATTGTCAACGGCCTTGTTGCCGGCCAGCAAAATGACCAGCCGGTCGGAGAACGGCCGGTACTCCATTCCGGCCCGCACCGTCAAAGGCATCTTCTCCTTGGTGGCGACGAAAGCCTTGGCCGCCATTCCGAGGTTGTTGACCGACAACCCCAGCTTCAGGCTGGTCCCGTAGTTCCGTTTCTTTTTGGCCATAAAAATCTTTTGGGCCACCGTGGCCGGGTCCAGCTGGTAGATGCAGCCCAGGTCGACCGCCCCGCCGGCCGCCGAATAATCCAGGGTCCGGTCGTAGATGCCCTTGAGGCTGGCGCCGGCGTAAAAATCCTTAAGCAGCTCCCGGCCATAACTGGCCTGGAGGACAAAGGACGAGTAGCTGAAATCTCCCAGTCCGGCTCCGGTGGGATCCAAAAGGGTGGTCTGTTTGATATCCCCGCTGTTCAGGTAGGACAATGACAGTCCGGCGGTGGATCTCTCCCTTAAGGGATGGATATAGGTTATATTGCCGATCTGGATGCCGGCGATGTAATTGACATATCCGGCCGAGATCTTTTGGGCATTGCAGTAGGGCAGGGCCCCCGGATTGTACAAAATGCATGAGGCGTCGCCCCCCATGGCCACGGTGGCCTCGCCCAGCGAGGCCGGCAGGGCCTTGACCGGCACCCGCAGGAAAAAGAACCCGCTGTCCTCGGCCCGGACCGGCAGGGCGGCGGCCAAAATAAAGCTTGTCACTATGATGATCTTTTTGATCATTCCTTGATATCCCCCCGGTTATTGGGCGACAGGA
The DNA here is from genome assembly GCA_031082425.1 of Candidatus Edwardsbacteria bacterium. NCBI lineage: Bacteria > Candidatus Edwardsiibacteriota > Candidatus Edwardsiibacteriota bacterium. The sequence goes on from JAVHLB010000006.1 coordinate 150,190, forward strand.
AGAACACCTTCTGCCAGCGATCGTCCGAATCGATGATCTGGCTGTTGTCAAAATTGAACGACGGGCGGGCCAGCACCGAGGCAAACTCCTGGCGGTGCATCCACAGCCAGTCCTGAACCTCCTCGTGCTCCAGGTTGTTCAAAAAATGCACGAACTCCTCCAGGGCAAACCCGCTCTGAGAACGGCTCTCGAACCAGGCCTCGATCTCGGAGCTGTCCAGGCTGGAAAGCAGTTCGAACAGATCGCCCCAGTCCTTCTCCAAACCGATGGTATTTCTGCTATAGCTTTTGAAATAGGTCATTATATCCTCGATGATGTGAACGGTGCTGGCCTAATGTTACCCGAAAAGCAGCCGATTGTCAACCTGGCCGTGATCCGGTATCACTGAGGCTTTACTGCCGGGATACGGTATTAAGCCCTTTCTTGCTGTTGTGGCGGGGATGCTTGGCCACGGCGCCTATGGCGTTGACCAGGGCGGCAATGACCTGCACCTTCAACTGGGAGGTGGACATATTGACCATGGTATGTATATGCCCCCCCTCGCTGGCCACATAGTGGGGCGGTAGTTTATTAAGGGCGAAGGCCATTATATCCAGCTGGCAGGTGCGGCAGTGGCAAAGGTCTCCCCGGGCCAGCAATACATTTTTCAGCTCCTCTTTTACCAGCTTTTCGGTATAGTTGGTGAGCTTTGCCATCGGTCTCTCCTTTTGTTTTTATTTGGCCCGGCCCAGCAGGGCGGCCCCTATCTGGCTGGCATGAAAATTTATCCGTTCGAAATCGCTCAGCAGGTCCAGGTGCATGGTGCTGGTCTCCCGGGATTCCTTGAATCCCGCCTGCAGCCTTCCCAGGTGCTTTTTGTACAGCTCCTTTTCCAGGGCCAGCACCTGATCCTTGCGGTTATGGGCATTTCTGGCCAGCTCCAGGTCTCCGGAGGCCAAAGCCCCTATGGCCAGGTCCAGGGTGGCCAGGGTTTCCCGGTAGAGCGATCTGATCTCAGCCAGCCCTTCCTCGGAAAAGGCCAGGTGCTGTTCGATCTTCTTGGCGGCGTGTCCCATGATGTTCTTGCTGATGACATCGCCGATGTTCTCGATATCATTGACGATATACAGCAGCTCCACCCCGCGGCTGGACTGGTCGCCGGAGAGGTCCTCCTGGGTTATCTTCACCACGAAGGGGGTTATGGCCTCCTCCAGCAGGTCCACCTTGTCGTCGTCGGCCACCAGCTGGTTTCTCAGGCTGATATCGTTCTTCTCCAGAACCTCACAGGAGCGGACCAGCATATCCCTGACCAGGTCGGCCATCCTCAGCAGCTCCTGGGATACTTGGCCGATGGCCAGCGATGGCGTCTCCAGGGCCCGGTCGTCAAGATATTTCGGGGCAAATGTTTTTTGCTCGGGTGAGACCATCGGGATCATCCGGTTGAGGAATTTTCCGAAGGGCTTAAGCCAGGGCAGAAACAGCAGCGAAGCCAGGACGTTGAAAATGGTGTGGGCATTGGCTATCTGCCTGGCGGCATCGCCCCCGAACCTCTGGACCAGGGCTATAAAAGGAGCGATGAAGATCAGGGCCGCGATCCCGGCCAGGACCTTGAAGATGGTGTGGCCCCAGGCCACCTTGATCGATTCCTGATTGCCGCCCCAGGCCGCCATCAGTGCCGCTCCGCAGGTGCCGATGTTGGCCCCGATGATTATGGGCATGGCGGCCGGCAGGGCTATCAGGTCCTGGAAGGCCAGGGTCAGCATTATCCCGATGGTGACGGCCGAGGATCTCACCAGCAGGGTGAACATCACCCCGATCAGCACCCCCAGCAGCGGGAGGGAGCCCATCCCGGCGAACAGGGCCAGGAACCAGGGCATGGATTTCAGGGGGAGCAGCGAATCGGCGGTCAGCTTCATGCCGAAGAAAATAAGGCCGAAGCCGAACACTATCTGGGGATAATATCTCCAGGGCCGCTTTCCGGCCAGCATCATGGCCAGGAATCCCGCCACCACCAGGGCCAGGCAGTAGTCGGACAGTTTGAAGGCGATCAGCTGAACGGTGATGGTGGTCCCGATATCGGCCCCCAGGATCACACCCAGCACCTGGCTTAAGGATATCAACCCGGCGTTGGTCAAGGATACCAGCATCACGGTGGTGGCGGTGGAGGACTGGACGATGGCCGTCACCAGTATCCCCACCCCCAGGCCCTTAAAGCGGTTGTCGGTCAGGCTCCACAGCATCTGCTTCAGTTTGGTGCCGGCGGCCTTCTGCAGGCCCCGGGAGCAGAATCTGATGCCGAACAGAAAGAGCACCAGGCCGCCGACGGCCCCCAGCAATGATATCAGCCACCAGTGGTTCTGGTAGGAGTTGAAAGAAAAGGTGACCGCCTTTCTGGGGTCGGCGGCCAGCTGCGCCTGAACGTAGATGTTCCCCAGCTGCCTTTGGGGTACGATCCGGGAGATGGCATTGCCCTTGAGGTCGGAGACCGCCGTATCGGGTTCCAGCTGGGCGGTGCCCTCCCCCACCGGAAGGAAGACCACCCTGGCCCCGGCCACCGGCCGGCCCCGGGCATCGGTGATCTGGACCACCAGGGGATGGCCGGCCGGCTTCCCGATGGTCACCGCCTGGCGGTCGCCGGAGACATCGCTGCCCAGAGCGTCCACCGCCTTGCTGATGCGGTGATCGGCCCCCCACAGCGGCATCGAAAAAAGCCCTGCCGCCAGCCCCAACAGCAGTATTTTTGGGATCCGGCTCACTGGGCCAGGTTGACCTCAATCACAAAGACCCCCTTATATCCCAGGGCCCTGGCCCGGCTCTTGAGATTATCGGCATCCTGGCGGGTAAGGTTGTTTCCCACCTGGACCTTGTAATAGGGTTCGGCCTCGGAGACGTAGATCTGCTGGTCGCCGAACTTCCATCGGGCGTCCTCGGCCACCTTGCGGGCGTTCTCCAGGGTGGCCGAGGCGAATATCTGGACCCTCCAACCCCAGACGCTCTGGACCGCCCCCTTGCTGCCAACATACTGGCCCTCCGGGGCCTCCGGGGCCGGTGCGGCTGGGGTGACCTCGGTGAACGGCTCTTTGGCCGGCTCCTGCACCACCGGTTCCTTGACCGGCTCCTGGACCGCTGGTTTTTGGGCGGAGCATCCTGCCAGCGCCGCCAGGATCAGGACAATTGATAAATGTTTGAACTTCATTCTGGCCTCCTTCGCCCTTGAAAATTGTTTATAGATAATCCTTAAGTTCCTGGTTGGCCCTTACCTGCTCCAGCAGTTTCCTCACCTCCTGGGCCTGGGCCCGGGGGCAGACCATCACCGCGTTCCCCGATTTGACGATGATCAGGTCGTTGACCCCCACCGCCGCCACCAGGCCCTCATCGCACAGGGCGATATTGTCCCGGCAATCCAGCATCTCCACCTGGCCCAGTTTTATGTTGCCCTGATCATCCCGGGGATGGAACCTCTCCAGGGCCTCCCACGATCCCAGGTCGTCCCAGCCGAAGTCGCCCTTGATCACCGCCACCTTGCCGGCCTTTTCCATGATACCGTAGTCGATGGATATCTTCTCCACCGCCTGGTAGAACTCGGCGAACTTCTCCGGGCCGGCCGCCAGGCCGCCCTGGGCCTGCCACTCCATCAGCTGCCCGTGGAGTTTGGGCATGTGCTGTTTGAAGCTCTGCAGGATGGCGGCCGCCCTCCAGATGAAGATCCCGCCGTTCCAGTAAAAATATCCGCTGCGGTAGAATCTCCGGGCGGTCTCGGTATCCGGCTTCTCCCGGAAGCTTTTGACCATGAAGCAGGGGATGCGGCAATTCGGCAGCACCTCCCCCCGTTCGATGTATCCGTAGCCGGTCTCTGGCCGGTCGGGCTTGAGCCCGATGGTGACCAGGAAGCCCTCTTCAGCCAGCTCCACCCCCTGCAGCAGCACCTGGCGGAACATCTCCAGGTCCCCTATGTGGTGGTCCGAGGGCAGCACCATCATCACCCCGGAGGGGTCTTCTTTGAAGACCTCGGCCGCCGCCACCGCGATGGCCGGGGCGGTGTTGCGCCCCATCGGCTCGCCGATCAGCCTGACCTCCCTTATCCCGCTCTGCCTGATGGGATCGATCAGGTCGGCGCTGGTCACCACCCACTGCCGCTCCCGGCTGGTCAGCGGCTCCACCCGGTCCAGGGTCTCCTGCAGCATGCTGTTCTGGCCGGCCAGGGCCAGCAGCTGTTTGGGTTTGTTCTCCCGGCTTTTGGGCCAGAATCTCTCTCCCTTGCCCCCGGCCAGGACCACGGCATAGATGTTGCTCATTTTACCTTTCCGCTGATTTGTTGGCTCTTTATCATGGCCGCCAGCAGGGGCAGCATGATCTCGTGATGTCCGGTGATGGAATATCCTTTCCCGCCGCAGGAGGTCGGGCGGCGGACCACGTTGAGGTTGGGGCGGTAATGCTGGATCATGTCGAAGTTGGCGGTGGTGATGTTTTTGGCCGGATGCCCCAGGTTTCGGGCCACGGTCAGGGCCTTTAAGAACACCTCCGGCAATATCACTGAAGAACCCAGATTGAGAACCACCCCCCCCGACAGTTTGCCGGCCTCTGCCGCCAGTATCCGGAAATCACGGTGGCTGGCGCTGCCGATGGAGGCCCCGTCGGCCGAGGGATGCTGGTGGATGATGTCGGTGCCCAGCGCCACATGGACCGTAACCGGTATTTTCAGTCGGTAGCCCTCGGCCAGCAGGCTGTGGCTGATGAAAGGGAATCTCCCCTCGTTCAGCATCAGCCCCAGGGTCTCGCCGAAGCCCAGATCCTGGGCATCGCCCTGGATCACCGCACCGTTGATCAGGTCGGCCGTCTCCCGGGCCATGCCGAAGGACCCGTCCTCCAGCCCTATTTGGACATCCTCCGAGGTCCGCCCCCAGCAGGCCAGCTCGAGATCGTGGATGGCCCCGGCCCCGTTGGTGGCCAGGCCGGTGATGAAGCCCCTTTTCATCAGGTCGATGATCACCGGGTTCAGGCCGCATTTTATGGGGTGGGCCCCCATCATCAGGATCACCGGGCGCTTTTTGCGGCGGGCCGTATTTACGGCCGCCGCAATTTCCCGCAGGTCGCGGGCCCTGAGGATATCGGGCAGGCCCTTGATGAAATCCTCCAGCGGCCTGGCGGGATCTGGCACCCCGGCCAGATTGCCCTTGCCCACCTTGCTTTTGCGCTTGGCAATGGAATACCGCTTGACCTTCGTCAGGTCGGCCTCGGGGTATCTTCCCATATCGTTCCTGAAATAATTATTATTTTTCGGTGATGCCGGGACTGTATTCCTTGAGCACCGCGTTGATGGAGCCGATCAGGATCTTGCTCTTCATCAGCACCGGGATCTTCCGCTCGTCATTGGTCAGCCACACCAGCAGCCGGCCCTGGTTCTCGAACAGCCCCGCGGTCCTCAGGACCGGCTCCACCAGCAGGCACTCCACCTTGCCGAAGATGGTCTTGATCTTCTCCTTTTTGTAGACCTTGACCTCCAGGGGATAATTCTTCTTGTCGGTGTGGTTGTCTATGTAGATCGACTTCCCCACCTCCAGCGGGAAAAGCCGGGCCCAGTACAGGGAGATCAGTATGTCCTTGGCCTCCGGGAACAGATCCACCTCCTGGCCGGTGCTGTAAACGGCCTTTCTTTTCTCCTGGTCGAACTCCACCGATTCCTGATGGTGATAGCCGCCCTCGTTGAGCATCTTCTGGTAACGCAGGGAGTACAGCTTCTCATGGTCCACGAACGATTCTATCCGGTCGTGCACCCGGTAGAAGAACGAGAAGGTGGGATTGGACCAGGTCTCGTTGACGATGTGATAGGCCCTCCGCTCCCGGGCCCAGGTCAGCTCGCTGTCCACCCTCATGTATGAGGTGCCGGCCTTGATGAAGGTTATGCCGGCCCCCTTCCATTCGATGGAAAAGGTCATCTTCTCGCCGCGCTTGAGTTTTTTCCCGGTGATGGTGGATCTCAGGGTATCCGCCACCGGCAGGCCTGCCCAGGCTATATTTGACAGGCCCAGGGACGTTATCAAACAGAGTAAAGTACCAATGCCTTTTGATGATCTCATAATGCAACGCTTATTCTCTATTATCGTTTTCGGTCAATGACCGGGTTTATTTTCGAATAGACCTCGTCAACCGTTATCTTCTCCATGCAATCATATTGGGGGCATTTCCGGCCCAGGCATTTTCGGCAGAGTTCAACCGGCGGGACCAGGGTCTCATGCCCCGGGCCGTAAGGCCCCCAGCGTTTGGGATGGCAGGGGATCATCGGGCAGTAGAGGCCGATCACCCTGGTCTTCACCGCCGTGGCAATATGGAGAGGCCCGGTGCTGTTGGCGATGAGCAATTCGGCCTGCGACAGAAAGGCGGCCAGCTCCGGCAGGGACAATCCCGCCACCCAGGCTGGCTGGGTCGTAAGATGAGCCTGCAGTTTTTCTTTGAGGTGTTCTTCCCCCGGCCCCAGGGTAACGACTATATTTGAATTTTGAGCCTTGAGATTTGAAATTTTAATTTTATCAATAAGCTCGGCAAACTTTTGGAGCGGCCAATCCCTGGCCGACCCCCCGCTGCCGGGATGTATGGCCATGAACGGCCGGTTGATGTCGAGGATCCCGGACAGTTTCCTGGCCGTCTGCTCCTTCAGGTCCGGCGGGATGACCAGTTCCGGCAGATATTCTTTGCCCTCACCGGAAGACAAGCCCAGCCCGGTTCTCACCAGGTCCAGATTATGCTCCAGCTCGTGCTTCAGGCTGAATTTGCGGTGCTGTTTCACCCGGCGATTGAACAGCAGGCTGTACCACCGGTAGGCCGTGCCGATCCTGACCGGGATCCCGGCCAGCCGCAGGGCCCAGGCCAGCCGGCCGGTGGGGTGCAGCACTATGGCCGCATCGAAAGCATGGGCCGTGAGGATCTTGGCCAATCCCCGGGCGCTTAAGGCTGGATCGTCATTGATCACCTCATCGACCGATCTTGAGAGCGCGATCAGCGGGGCGGTATATTCCCGGGCCAGAAAGGTTATCCGGCAGCCGGGATAAAGATCCTTTAAAAGAGCGGCGGCGGGCAGCGACAGGACCACGTCCCCGATCCGGTCGGTCCTTACCAGCAGTATGTTTTTATATGTTCTATCAGACAAATCGGTGATGTTTTAAATTACCTTCGTCATTGCTTCGATAGCCCTAAATCAGCCATACTCAGCACGGCGTCTGAGCCTGAGCACCCTGCCTGGCCCATGAAGAATCCTCTTTGGGAACAGATCCTTCACCAGGAAGATAAAAGCCGGATTCAGGATGACGCAGTGATAATGTTTGGTCTTAAATCCTGGATTGTTTAAGATGATTATACCCCTTCTTGGCCGCCTTGAAAATGGCCCCCAGGTCCAGATCTTTTACGCATTCCAGGCTGTCGCAGGATCTCTTCCAGCAGGGGCTGCAGTCCAGGTCGGCCACGATCTTCTCCCCCCGGCCGAACAGTTCTATCTCGCTGGCGCAGGACAGCCCGAACCACACCACCACGTATTTCTTCAGGGCGATGGCCATGTGCATGGCCGAGGTGTCCCCGGTGATGATAAGATCGCAGGCGTCCACGTAGACCATGCCCCGGCGGATGCCCTGGTCGGTGGGGCTGTTGATGACCAAGACCCCGGCCCGATCCTTGATCTCCTTGTTGCGCTGGCTCTCGGCCTTGCCGCCCAGCAGCATTATCCGGGCATTGGGCAGCTCGTTCTGGATCCGGCCGATCAGCTCCAGATGCTGTTCGACGGTCATCTTCTTGTTGGGAAACAGGTCGGAGCAACCGGTGTTGAAGCCGATGACGATATCGTTCTTCCCGATCCCGTTGTCCAGCCTATATTGCCGGGCCCAGTCCTTCTCCTCCGGGGTCAGCTCCAGCACGTAATCCTCGCCCTGGTAATCCAGCGCCAGTGCCTGGGCCAGGAATTGTATCCCTGTCACCTGGTTCTTCTTGAACTTCAGGTCGTCGTCTATCCCCAGGCGGTAGGCGTATTCGGCCTCGGGGTTGAAATGGGTGATGGCCCCGTTCTGATCCAGGGCGAAGCCCAGTTTCTCTTCAGCCTGAATCAGCATGGCCAGGGCGTCGGACCTGTAGGCCTTGTCGATGGAGTAGATCTTATCGTATTTGATGGCCTGCAGGATGCTGACGGTCTCGAAATCGTAGGGCCATATCCTGTCGATGTAGGGGTTGTTCTGCAATAATGGGATGGCCATCGGCAGGGTCACCCAGTGGATGGTGCTCCGGGGATCCTGGCGCTTGATGGCCGGCAGCAGGGCGGTGGTCATCAGCACCGCGCCCAGGGCGTCCAGGTTGATGATCAGTATCTTTTTGCCCCGGGGCTTTTGCTCCTGGCAGGTCTGGCACAGCCAGCCCGGCCGGCAGGGCTTGTAGCCGTTAAAATCCTTGCAGTCTATGGTGGGATTCAATTTTCGTAACCTATAAGTGGGTTAATATATTACAATTCGGGACGTTAGTGTTTTATTATAACAAAATAAAGGGAAATTGCAACAGAAATATGCATGGTATGAACTTCAAAGATTCATTCTTTATTTACAAGGTCTTTTATTATTGCTCTTAGTCATTGCGAGGGTTGCTTCTCGCAATGCTAACGAAGCAATCCCCGTGCTCCTTTTTTCTACAAGCCCGGAGAGGATGGCTTGGCAGGCAAAAGAATGGCCGTCTCGCGATGACCATTCCTTTGGTGACCAATAACCTGGTTGAGAATGGACTATCAATGGTAAAATGAAAAACGGCCCGTTAGGGCCGATTTAAATGACTGAGTGGGCTTTATTTTAAAACTACGCTGTCACCCAACTATCTATTTTATTCTTTTTCTAGGTATTTAAATCCTTTAACCCTTTCATTCTTTGGAACCGGCACCCATGGCCAAGCCCCAAAGCCTGTGAATTTACCGGTCCTTTTTTTACGCTCCAAGGCAGCCTTTGCCAAAATCCCGGACTTTGATTTGGGGGTTTCTTCAACTATTTTGTTTATTAACGACATCAATCTTTCACGCTCTTTAGAATCTATAGTAGATTCATAATAGTAGAGCATGAAGGTAAGATAATCTGCCGTTATGAGATTATTGGAGTATCCTTTAAACAATGTTTGATCCCACTTATGTACAGAACTTTCATCGTTCAGAATAGTCCGGTAAATGGAAATTATTTGCCTTATGGCATTGGGGGCATAAACACTGTGGGGATAGGTTGCAACAAAATTTTCCCAATCATTGATTTCATCAGTTGCACACATATATTTTTTACTCATCATAGTCGTATAATCATCATAGCTGTTGCTTTTAGTATCTTCTGGTTTTATAATCGCGAAATGAACAGTGTTTGATATTATTTGAGGCTGATGGATAAAAGCGTTTTCATCGATAATAGCCGTAAAAGAATATTTTCCTTCTATCAGATTTCTTGTGCCGTTAAGTAAATTTTTATCTTCCATATAAAAGTCGTTTACTAAAGAATCCCCAACGGGTATTGCGCCATGCCACAATGCTTCGCGCGAGTAATCCGTATGAACACCATTCCAAGGGATGCTTGATCCCCTATCATTAACCAAAATATATTTCATGTTGCCAAAAGTTGGTCCTATATCCTCAAATCTTAGGATTTCATTTCCATTATTAACTACAGACCATCTAATAAATATTGGCTCTTTTAAGAAATATGTATCTTTTTCCACCTGAATATTAAAAGATACATCGTTGGCATAACTAATGGTTTGGAATATAAATAAAATTATTATAATGAAGCAATTTTTAATTTTCATTATGTGCCTATTTATTGATATTAATTAATTAAGCGACCCTCTGGTCGCTTAATTAATTTCTCACATCTCCTGCCGGCCGGTCAGGGCCCGGCTCAAGGTCACCTCGTCGGAGAACTCCAGATCGCTGCCAACCGGCAGCCCCCGGGCGATCCGGGTCACTTTGATCCCCAAGGGTTTGACCAGCTTCATCAGATACAGAGCGGTGGCCTCGCCCTCGGCGTTGGGGTTGGTGGCGATGATCATCTCCCTGACCTCGGTCCTCTCCAGCCGCTGTATCAGCTCCCTTATCCGCAGGTCGTCCGGGCCGATGCCGTCCAGGGGCGACAGGTGCCCCTGGAGGACGTGGTACAGCCCCCGGAACTCCGAGGTCCGCTCGATGGCCAGCAGGTCATTGGTCTCCTCCACCACGCAGATCAGGGCCGGCTCCCGCTTGACGTCCCGGCAAATGGTGCACAGTTCCTGCTCCGAGGCGTTGTAGCACTGGGCGCAGAAACGGACCTTCTCTTTCAGCTCCACGATGGCGTTGGCCAGGGCCACCGCGTCTTCCTGGCTGGACTTAAGCAGATAGAAGGCCAGGCGCTGGGCGGTCTTCCGCCCGATGCCGGGAAGCTTCATCAGCTCGTCTATGGTGCGCGACAGTATTTCCGATCCGTAATGCATAAATTCTTTTAATTTATTTTGCCACCAAGACACTAAGACACAAAGAAATTAAATCGACCTATTAAGTTGGTGCCTTGGTGCCTTTGTGGTTAACTGTAGTTCTAAAACATACCCGGAAGGCTCAGGCCGCCGGTCAGGGCGGACATCTCTTTGGCCGCCAGGTCGCGGGACATTTTTATGGCCTCCTGCACCCCGCTCAGGACCAGGTCCTGCAGCATGCCTGCTTCCTCGGGCTTGATGATCTCCGGGGAGATCTTTATGTCCAGGATGTTCTGCTGGCCGTCGGCCGTCACCCTGACCATGCCGCCGCCCACCGAGGCCTCCACCTTTTTGTTCGCCAGTTCTTTCTGGATGCTTTCCATCTTCGATTGCATCATCTGGGCCTGCTTTAAAATGTCCCCCATTCCCTTGGCCATCGTGCCTCCTTTGTGTTCTATACTTGATGTCACCCTGAGACTAGCACCTTGTTTGACAAGCCGAACGGGTGACCATAGTCATCCCACAACCCGTGCAACCTCGAAGTGTACTCAGGATGACAGGGTTTATTGCATATTTTGAAAATTGTCACCCTGAGCCAGGTATTGCCGATCCGTTTGAATCCAAAAAAAATCCTGATGATCCGCGTCCAATGGTCCTACACCACTTCGCCGTCCACCGCGTCCATAAAGCTTTTCAGCTGGGGCGACTCCATGACCTCGCTCTTGCGGCGGTCTATCTCATCCTGCCGGCTCAGGCGCTGGGGGGCCTCCTTGACCTGCGGCGTCGGGGAGGCCGGGCTTTTTTCGACCTGGCAGACCACCTTGAGCTTCTGACCCCATAATTTCAGGGTCTCCTCCTGGATCAGCTCCTGGTAGATCTTGTCCTCCAGCGATTTCTTGTGGAAGTTGGCCTGCGGGCCGAAGCTCAGGATAAGACTTCCGTCGCTGACCCCCACCGGGCGGGCCGAGGCCAGGCAGGTCCCGGCGGTCATGTGCCGCTCCTGGACCGCTGTTATCAGGCTCTGCCACAATGATTCGAAATCCCGGCTCACCGGCTGCGGTGGAGCGGTGTATTCGGCCGGTTCCTCCTTTACCGGGCTGACATCCAGCTTGGCTGATTTGACCGGCTTTGCGGCCGGGGCTTCCTCTTTATCCGGATCGCCCCCGCCCTGGTCCAGCAGTTTTATCACTTCCTCCAGCCGGACGGTGGAATCCATGTTGCAGAGGCGCAGGCAGGCCATCTCCAGTATCAGCCGGGCCTGGGAACTGCGCTTCATGGTGGCCTCGGCCTCGATCAGAATGTTGGCCATCCGCAATATATCCCGGTCATCCAAGCCTGCGGCTTGTTTGGTATACTTATCCACTTCCTCGGGGGTCATCTCCCCGGCCGCGGTCCGGCCGGAGCCGGCGGCTATCAGCAGCAGCTTGCGCAGGTGGGCCAGCCATCCCAGGATGAATTCCTGCAGGTCGTAGCCGCCGACGGCCACCTGATCGACCAGCGACAGGATGCCCGACTTGTCGTGGGCCCGCACCAGCTCCAGGGTCTTGAAATACATCTCCTCGTCCACCAGGCCCAGCACCTGCCGGGCGTCATCGGCCTTGATGTCGTTGCCGCTGAAGGCGATCAGCTGGTCCATCAGGCTGATGGAATCGCGCATGGAGCCCTCGGCCTTCTTGGCCACGATATACAGGCACTCGTCATCGGCCCTGACCTCCTCGCCGGACAGCATCTTCTTGAGATGGGCCACTATCTCGTTCAGCTGGATGCGGCGGAAATCGAAGCGCTGGCAGCGGGACAGGATGGTGATGGGCACCTTGTGCACCTCGGTGGTGGCGAAGACGAAGACCACGTGGGCCGGCGGCTCCTCCAGGGTCTTCAGCAGGGCGTTGAAGGCCTCCTTGGTCAGCATGTGGACCTCGTCGATGATGTAGATCTTGTACTTGCCCTGGGTGGGGGTGTATTTGACGTTCTCCCGCAGGTCGCGGATCTGGTCGATGCCGCGGTTGGAGGCGCCGTCTATCTCCAGCACGTCCATGCTGCGCGAGCCGGTGATCTCCAGGCAGGAGGTGCACTGGTTGCAGGGGGTCTCGGTGGGCCCCTGGGCGCAGTTGAGGGCCTTGGCCAGGATGCGGGCGGTGGTGGTCTTGCCCACCCCCCGGGCCCCGGCGAAGATGTAGGCGTGGGCGGTGCGCTTGGTGCGGATGGCGTTGCGCAGGGTGGTGGTAACGTGCTCCTGACCCACGATCTGCTCGAAGTTCTGGGGCCGCCACTTGCGGGCTAATACAAGGTAGGACATAGCTATCTATAATAATTACTAATGTCTAAATTCTAAACTCTAAATAAATATCAATTACCAAAATTCAAAACAGCTGTTTGAGATTTGTACCTTGAATATTATTTAGGATTTCGAAATTAGGATTTGGAGGTTAACAAAAGAAGGGCCAGGCTTATCCGATAACAAGGAGAGATCTTGCGTACCGTTGCTACCTTCCGGTCCTGGCGGGGTTGGCAGTCTTCGCTTCCATCGGGCCCGGCCCATATTCAATTTTATCAGAGCGGCGGGGATTTGTCAACGATTGGCCGTTACTGCACCCCCACCTTGAACAACCCGCCCACCGCCGACAGGATCAGGATGAAGACCGCCCAGCAGCCGAACACCGTCCAGTAGCTTTTTTTGCGGGGCGCCCCGGAGAAGACCGAAAAGCCGAGGGCCATCACCACCAGCGACCAGATGGTGAAAAAGTCGATGTGGTTCAGCAGCCGCAACAAAAATCCGCTGTCCATATCGGCCGGAAGCAGCAAACCCAGGGAGGTGCTGACCTGGGAGGTCTCCTTTAGGAACATCAGCGGGACCTTGAGGATGGCTCCGGGGATGCCGATCAGAGAACTGTAGACCGCGGCGGTGAACATTTCGGTGAACTTGGCCTTGTGGCCCAGCATGGAGAATATCCACCAGAAGATCAAGCCCACCAGCAGCAGCCCGGCCGGCATCAGGATCAGGTTGCTGGCCAGCCCGGCGATCAGGGGGATGGGCCCGCTCATCTTGGCCTGGATGGCCTCCACCTGCTCCGCCGGGATGTCGGGATTGCCGGCGATCTTGGCGGCCTGCTCCGGCATTATTATGGTGGGCAGGATGATGGCCGTCACCACCAGGGTGAAGACCACGCTGACGATCAGGGGTATCAGCCAGCGGGGCTTGTCCTTCATCCCCTCGAAGACCTTATCCGGCTGGTAATAGATGCCCAGAATGTCATTAAGCCATTTCATTTCCCTTCCCTCCTCTAAATATGATTTTTAACACAAAGGCTACTAAGATCACAAAGGTTATACTGAAAGCACTGGTATAATTTACCGCAAAGACGCGAAGTCCGCGAAGTTTAAATTAAATTTTTCTTGGCGCTCTTTGCGACTTGGCGGTTCAAAAGCAACTCGGCTACCTGCACCGCGTTGGTAGCCGCGCCTTTGCGCAAATTATCGGCCACCACCCACATCACAAAGGCGTTCTTTCTGACCGGGTCGGGCCGCAATCGGCTGACATGGGTCATGTCGGAATCCTTCAGCTCGGCCGGGGTGCAGAAACCCTTTTTATCATAGACCACGCCCGGAGCCTTGGCCAGCAGGTCTTCGACCTGCTTTAAAGAGCAGTCCCTCCCGGTCTCGAAATAGACCGACTCCGAATGCCCGTTCATCACCGGGACCCTGACCGTGGTGGCGTTGACGGCGATATTTTTATTGTGCAGTATCTTCTGGGTCTCGCGGACCATCTTCCACTCCTCGCCGCTGTAGCCCAGCTCGGAGAAATCCGATATCTGGGGTATGACATTCCCGGCTATTTGCCTGGAAAATGGCGATCCCCGATCTCCGATTCCCGATTTCCGATTTTCCAGTCCCAAGGCTTCCACCCCCGCCCGTCCCGCCCCCGACACCGCCTGATAGGTGGACACCACTATCCGTTTGACCCGGTATTTTTTATATATGGGCGCCAGGGCCACCACCATCTGGATGGTGGAGCAGTTGGGGTTGGCGATAAGCCCCCGGTGTTTTTTGACATCCTGAGGATTGACCTCGGGAACGATCAGCGGCACGCCGGGATGCATCCTGAAATCGGAGCCGTTGTCTATCACCACCGCCCCGGCCGCGATGGCCTTTTGGGCATACCGCCGGCTGGCGCCCTTCTCCCCTTCGGTGCCGGCAAAGAAGACGATGCCGCAGCCGGAGAAGTCGGCCCGCTCCACCGATGCCACCGGATAATTTTTCCCCTTGAATTTGATCCGCCGGCCGGCCGACCGGCTGGAGGCCCACAATTTGAGCCCGGCCAGGGGAAAGCTTCTTTCCTCCAGAACCTGGAGTATGGTCTGCCCCACCAGCCCGGTGGCGCCCACCAAACCTATTGTCATCGATCCCCGGGTCATTCCAGCGGTCGGGATTTAAGGGCCACCTCGGCCATCACCAGGATGGAGCACTTGCCCATGGTCTCCCCTTCGGCCGGGCCGTCATTGGCCTTGTTCACCCCCAGCAGGGCGGTGAATCTCTTGGGCTCCTGGCTGCTTTCCGGCAGAAGTGAGCCGTCCACCCAGAAACTGCACTTCTCCTTGATGCACTCCGACTCCTCCGGTTTCCTGATGAACCTGATGGGACAGATCATGGTGCGCCTCCATTTATTGGTTGGGAAAAGACTGCGTTACCTTTACCACCGAGACACGGAATATAAGACTGGCGAAGAACATCCCTTGTGTCATTCCCCTCCCGCATCAAGTGCGGGATAAATTCCGACGGGAATCCACCAAAAATCTGGATTCCAGCTCCCCGCCTTCGCGAGGACAAGCTTCGCTGGAATGACAGGGACGGGTATGATAATGATCCGTGTTTATCCGTGTCCTAAAAGATCATCCTATGAAAGCCCGGTGCAAAGCCAGCACCGCCTTCTCGATGTCCTGGCGGGCCACGAAGCAGGTAAGCTTGGTCTGGCTGGTGGTCATGCCCTCGATGTGGATCTTCATTTTTCCCAGCTGGGCCAGCATCTTGGCCATCACCGCCGGCTCGCTGCCCACCCCGCTGCCGATCAGCGACACCGCGCCGATATCGTCATTGACGTACAGCCCGGCCCCCTTCATTTTCCTCAGATTCTTCTCCATGATCTCTTTGGCCGCCTTGAGGTCCGCCTGGTTGACGATGAAGTTTAGGTCGGTTTTGCCGTCGTCGCCCCCGCCGTGGAAATAGGACCGGATGTTGATCCCGGCCCCGGCCAGCTGGGTCACCACCTGGCTTAGCAGGACGCTCTTCCTTGGCACCGCCTTCATGGCCAGCATGGCCAGAAATTTATCGTGGGCAATGGCTTTGACGACCACCCTCTCCATCTTAGAACCTTTCCCTACTATCGTTCCCGGTTTATGGTCGAAACTGCTGCGGCAGACCAGCGGCAGGCCGTACTTGGCGGCCAGCTCCACCGCCCGCAAATGAAGCACCTGAGCCCCGCAGCTGGACAGCTCCAGCATCTCATCGAAGGATATCCGTTTTAACGGCCGGGCGCTTTTGACCAGCCGGGGGTCGGCCGAAAAAATGCCGGAAAAGTCGCTGTAGATCTCGCAGGCGTCGGCCTCCAGGGCCACCGCCAGGGCCACCGCGGTGGTGTCCGAGCCGCCCCGCCCCAGGGTGGTGATCTCCCGCGCCAAACTGACCCCCTGGAACCCGGCCACGATCACTATGCTATCATTTTTAAGGGAATCTTTCAAGCGTTCCGGTTTTATTTCCAGGATCTTGGCCCGGGTGTGGCTGGAGTCGGTGATGATGCCCACCTGCGACCCGGTGAAGGAGACCGCCTTCTCGCCCAGTTCGTAGATGGCCATGGCCAGCAGGGCCATGGATATCCGCTCGCCGGTGGTCAGCAGCATGTCCATCTCGCGGCGCGGCGGGTCGGAGGATATCTGGCGGGCCAGGGCGGTGAGGTCGTCGGTGGTGTCGGCCATGGCCGAGACCACCACCACCACTTTGTTGCCCCGGCGCTTGGCCCGGACGATCCGGGCGGCCACCGCCTTGATGCGCCGGACGTTGGAGACCGAGCTGCCTCCGTATTTTTGGACGATTATCGGCATAACTTTTACAGGTTTAACATGGTTTAACAATTTATATTATCCCTAACGTTCCGGGTATAATATTCCATTCCAGGCATCAGATGGTGCTGAATTGAATTTGGGCCGTAGCCATCCGGGAATAAAAGTCCAATTCTCTTCTTCGTTTTCCCGAATAATCGATCAAACGATCAAGTCCCGTCCAGAGGCAGAACCATCCGCCGGGCTCGAATAACACCAGGAGCAGCTGAAGGTAGTATCTTTCGGAATTTAAAAAAGTGATGTAACTGGCAAAGATCATCAGGGCAATGCCCGACAGGGTCAAAATGACAGCATTGCGAATGCCATTTTGCCGTTCTTTCGTAAAGTGATTGCATCTTTCCGTGAAATAAATCTGCAGGCGCTGGGCGATTATTTCTTCATCCTGTTCGTTCCTTGTTCCGGCCGGCAGCTGCAGCCGCAGGATCATTTCTTTGCCTTGCTGGTCGGCAACCACTTTCCTGACCTGGGCGATGAAATCGTCCGAGACGGTGCGTTTAAGATACGATCTTGGATCGAAATCGGAAAACAATTCATCCAGGGAGTCCAGCCAAATGTTGACCACGTCCCGTTTCGGCAAGGTTTTTTCCCGATCAATGTTTTCCGGGGATCTGTTTGATCGATCCATAGCAGAAAAACCTTATAGGGAGTTAATTATATTTCTTTTTTAGAAAACAGGTTTTATCTGTTTCAAAATAATCGTCAGCAGCGGGAACACCGCGTAGGTATCCGGCATGGCCCCGGATTTAAGACCCTCTTACTGTGCCGTTATTATCAATATTGTCAATTAACTCTTTTGCTAATTTTCTATAAACCTTATTTACTGAGCTTTTAGAAATGTCTGTGTATACCTCTAATAACTTTTTATCCGGCTCGTCAAATACTGAAATATATTGGGAGAAATCCTTTTTTTGATCGTCGTTCTTTTGTTTATACATTTCAAGAAAACCATATGGATTATTTTGAATTGCTTTAACAATAAAATCCGGCATTGCTTCCCCTAATTCAGCATTTGTCATTATATTACTGTTCAATTTAATCAATGCTGAAATATAACATGTATCCTTTTTGCTTTCATTTGACATTATTTGAAACGCCTTCCAAACCAAACTGTAGTTTTCATCGTCTGTAAACAGCTGTGAAAAAAGAGCTTCTCCGGAAAAATAATCATAATCAGAATAAAGTTTTACCAATATGTCAGCTTGCGATTTACTTAGTGACTTTTTTGCTGTTATCTCAAGCAGTAATTGCTTTAACTTATTATTAACCTCATTATATCTATTTACGTATTCTTGGGAAGTTAATATTTCTAGACGTTCAATTTGTTCATCCAGTTCTTTGCTATCTTTTGCCGGAAACCATTCATAATAAAATTGACAAATTGACGCACTGTCATCTGGAAATACTTTTACGGCTTTCTCTAAAATATTCTTAAATTTTAAAGACGCATTATTTGTTGCATTTATATTCTTTATTGTATCGTTATTATTTGATTTATTACTACAGGAATAAATCAAAACTGTAATCAATATTAAATATGCTATTTTTCTCATTCTGATAAACCATCTATTTCAATATAAACGTCATCACCAGAGCGAACACCGCATAGGTCTCCGGCATGGCCCCGGCCACCAGCGCGTTCCCCAGCGTATTCTTCCCCTCCTGTATGCTCTTTATCCCCGCGGCGCAGACGATCCCCTGGTACCAGGCGCTGATCATTAATATCACGCTGGCGATGGCGGCCTTGCCGGCCACGGTGTAGGGATCGGTGGCGAAGCCGTTGAGATTGGTGAAGAATATCACCATCCCGTAGATCCCCTGGGTGGAGGGCATCAGGGCCACCGCGATGTTCTTGTAAAAGTTCTCCTCGCCCCCGGCCAACAGGGCCTGGAAGGAGATCACCAGCCCGATGGCCGAGCCGGTCAACGCCAGCGAAAGGCTTAAACCCATGGCCATCTTGGCCAGCAGCGGAGCCCAGCCGAAGGTGGCGGGGGCCTCCTGGCCCAGGGCCGGTGCGGCGGCCATCAGCGACAGCAGGAACAGGGCCGGGATCAAAAGTTTCTTTTTCATGTCTATCCTCTTTCGGTTTTGAAGGGTTTGTATTCTATGCCCCCGCCCTGGAAGAAATTCTTAAAAGCCTCCACAAAATGGAGCCGGGCGGAATGGACCGTGCTTCCCAGTATGGACAGCGCCAGGTTGAAGCTGTGGCCGGCGATCAGTATCAGCACCGCCAGCGGGATGCCCAAGACCGGCCCGGCCGAGCCGTAGACCATCCCGGCCAGCTGGTTCATCACCGAGGCGATGGCCGAGGTGGCGATGCCCAGCCCGAACAGCCGGGCGTAGGATAAAAGATCGCCGATCAGCCCGGTCAGCCCGTAGATGCTCCACAGGCCCAGGCCGATCCGGGCCAGCCAGTTCTTGTGATCGGAGGAGAACAGCAGCGTCAGCAACAGCCCCAGGGTAATCAGCCCCGAACCGGCGAAATAGAGCATTTGGCCGTATGATGCGCTCGCAAACCAGATGTTGCGGCTGACCAGGGTCACCCCGCCCCACAGGACCAATAGTGTGGCCAGCTTCTGCAGAACGCCCTGAAAGTTCGAAGCCTGGAGCATCCCCAGCAGATAGGAGAAGGAAAGGTGCAGCACCCCCAGCCCCAGGGCCAGGTAGAAAAACAGCATGGGGTTTCCCACCCCCACCGAAACGTCCAACAGTATCCACTGCCGGCTGGCGAATTCGTAGCCGAACACCGAGCCGGTGATCAAGCCCACCACGATGGTGGAGACGGCGAAGGCCTGGCATAGTTTTAACGGCAGAATAAGGGCGGGATTTTTTGGCCCCAGCTTCTTTTCCATCAAATGGGCCGCCAGCAGGAAGACCAGCCCGTAACCGGCGTCGCTTAAACAGATGCCGAAGAACAGTATCATGAACGGCGCGAAGAAATACGAGGGGTCTATGTCCCGGTATTGGGGCAGGCCGTAGAGTTTTAACAGCGGCTCGATCCGCCGGATGAACCGGTTGTTCTTCAGCAACAGCGGCGGCTGTTCGTCGTCCGATGGTTTTCGCATCTCCAGCTTTAAGGGGATGCCGCTGTCGCTGACTGTTTTCTGCAAAAGGGATTCATTTTCGGACGGCAGCCAGCCCTCCAGCCCGAAAAGATATTCCTGGGAATGCAGGGCCGCGATGCCGTGCTCCAAGGTCGCCCGGTTGAGCGCCTCTGTATACTGTTTTTTGACCGCCTCCCTCCTGCCGGCCAGCCCGGCCAGGGTTTTTCCGACCATCTCCTGCTGCTGCGTCAAGCTTTGCTGTTCCCGGCGGGCCTGCTCCAGGCCCATCTCGGGCCAGCCCAGCAGGACGGCCTGTGGTATTTCCAGCTCGGGACGATGGGAGATGACGAAGAACAACGGATATTTCTTCTGCGACACCACCTGGAGATAAGCGTCCTGGGGGATCTTTACCGCCTCCGGGTCCTTCTGGGCCGCCCGGTAGCGGTTGACATACAGCCCGTGGCGGCGGAGCTCTTCGGCATGAGCCGGGTCGAAGTCTCCCCAGGGCTCCAGGTCGGATATCATATTCTCCAGGTGGGCCAGCCGGGCGGATATCTCACCCAGCCGGTGGGTCAATGTTTCGACCCGGGAGACCAGCTGATCGTCGGGTATCTGATCATCGGAGATGCCGTCCCGGTTGGCGTATCTGTCCAGCGCCTTCAGGACCGCATCTATTCTTTTAAGCTCCGGCAGGTCGGCGATCTTGGAAACCTTTTCCCTGGGCAGGTCGATATGCACCACTCCGGCGCTTTGCAACAGGGCCATGGCCCTCTCCCTGGCCTGGGAAGGGCCCACCAGGTAGATCCGTGTCATGGGGGCGATGGACAATTAAGGTGCTCCAAAAGGATTTTATTTGATATGCAGAAGTCTCTGTGAAATAAACCACGGACGGCTGGGTACCGACCTAACCCCTACCCCTTCCCCGCAGGGGAAGGGAAGCTTGCTTCCCACTCCTGGTAGGAGGAAAAATGGGGCGGACGTTGCTTTCAGTACCACCGACCCCACCCATTCCCTCCCCTCGAGGGGAGGGAAGCCGTCAGGCAGGGAGAGGTCCGGGTCGCATCAGCGCTGCTGCGGCCAATAATCAAGGTTTGGTTCCCGGTGCCCCGCCTTCAACGGTGCTGATTCGGCTCAGGCGGACGCCCGGAATTTGCTGTGAGTTACACAGGATAACATTGCGTGTTCGGCAAATTCAGTCCGCCGGATATCACGGCATCGAAGCGCCGTTGGGCGGATGAGTTCTTTGCCACTTTCTTTGAAGAAAGTGGGGAAAGAGACCGACTGCTAAAACGACACCGCGCTTAGCCGCTTGGCCGCCTTGGCCACCCCCACCGCCACCGCCCTCTGGTCCTGCAGGTAGACGTTGATGTGCCGGATGGCCTCCCGGCAGTCCGGCATCAGCCGCTGTTCGTAGAGGTTGATCCGCTGGCTGGTCTTGCGCAGCCCCTCGGACAGCAGGGCCTCCTGGTCCCGCAGGAATCTCAATTCGGTCTTTAAGTAGATTATATTACGGGCCGCGTCCCGGACGGCCTCGAAGGAATAGGGGGTGTCGAAGAAGCCGTAGGCCGGCTGGCGGAAGACGATGCCGTCCAGCTGCGGCACCTTCAGGCCGGCGAAATTCTTGACCGAGCTTTTCAGCTGCTCGATCTCCAGGAACGGCACCAGTAGGCCCTCCATCTCCCGGAACAGCGGCGAGAATGATTCGGCCCCTTTCAGCGAAGCCTCCAGCTGAAGCGACTTCTCCCTGATGGCTTTCCGGACCTGGGACTGCTGCAGCAGAAAGAGCTGCTTCCGGGCCTCCAGTGCCGGCAGGAACCGCTGATAGGTGCCCAGCTTCTGCTTTTGCTCCCTGAGGGAGACCTTATTTAGCTTGATATTCTCCGGCATAGATCAATTCTTCTTGGGCCAGTATTTATCTATCATCTCCTGCTTGATACCCACCTCGTCCGGCGAAAAACATTCGGCCAGGGTCTGCCAGCCCAGGTCCAGGGCCTGTTCCAGCCCGATATCCACCTTCAGGTCCAAAAACCGTTTATAGAACTTTTGGGAGTAATCCAGATAGCGTTCATCCTCCGGGGTCTTGTCGAAGCCCATGGCCAGCTTCTGCTCCACCTCCCGGCTCTTGGCGTACAGCCGGATCATGCTGTTCATGATATGGCCGTGGTCCTCCCGGGTGACCTTGCCGATCACCAGCTGTTTCAGGCGGGACAGCGATCCGAAGGGCTCCACCACCCCCTTGCGCAGGTAGAATTGCCCCTCGGTGATGTAGCCGGTATTGTCCGGCACCGGGTGGGTGACATCGTCGCCCGGCATAGTGGTCACCGCCAGGATGGTGATGGAACCGGCCCCCTCGAAATCCACCGCCTTCTCGTAGCGGGCCGCCAGGTCGCTGTACAGCGAGCCGGGATAGCCCAGGTTGGAGGGCACCTGGTCCATGGAGATGGCGATCTCCTTGAGGGCGTCGGCGAAGGCGGTCATGTCGGACAGCAGCACCAGCACCCTTTTCCCCTGCACCCCGAACTGCTCGGCCGCCGCCAGGGCCAGGTCCGGCACCAGTAGCCGCTCCACCACCGGGTCGGAGGCGGTGTGGATGAACATGATGGTCCGGGACAACACTCCGGCCTGTTCGAAGGAAATTTTGAATTTGAGGTACTCGTCGTATTTCAGGCCGATGCCTCCCAAAATGACCACGTCGGCGTTGGCCCGCATCCCTATCCGGGCCAGCAGTTCGTTGTAGGGCTCCCCGGCCGCGGCGAAGATGGGCAGCTTCTGGCTCTCCACCAGCGGATTGAACACGTCCACCATCGGCACCCGGGTCTCGATGAATCCCCGGGGGATCACCCGCCGGATGGGGTTGACCGACGGCCCGCCGATCTCTATCCTGGGCAGGGATCTCAGCTCCGGCCCGCCGTCCATCGGCCGGCCCGACCCGTTGAAGATCCTGCCCAGCAGGGCCTCCCCGAAGGCCACCTGCATGGGGTGCTTGAGGAACCGCACCTGGTCGCCGGTGGAGATGCCCCGGGTCCCGGCGAACACCTGCAGAAACACCTGGTCGCCCTGCAGCCGGATCACCTGGGCCAGCGATGAGCGGCCCTGTCCCTTGACGGTGGCCAGTTCGCCGTTGCGGATGCCAGCGGCATGGACGGTGATGATGTCCCCCTGGATCCGGGAGATCAGATCGTATTCCTGGATCATCTTGCCTCCTTGCCCAGCATGGCGCCGATCTCCCGGCGGTATCCCAGATATTTTTCGCCCTGGTAGGGGCTGTACTTCATCTGGAAGAACAGGTTCTGCAGGCGGGTCATCTGGTCCCGGGCCTGCTGTTTGTTATCGAAATCGAATCGGTGGCGGACCATCTCGGTCAACAGCAGGAAATCCTCTATCTGCCGCTGGCGCGGGGTGGCCCGGTCCACCGGGTCGAAGGAATCCTGTTGCAGGCAGGTGGCGTCCACGATCTCCGATTTCTGATAGGTGACCAGATCGTCCAGCGAGATGCCCTCCTCCCCCACCACCAGCATCATCTGCCGGACGGCGTTGCCGTCGGCCATCAGCTGATGGGTCTCCCTGACCATCTCCACCCATTCCGGATGGCGCCGGTTCAAAAATTCCTCCATCTGTTTGAGGTACAAACTCCAGGAGATCAGGGGATCGATGGCCGGATACCTCCGCTGGTCGGACCGGCTGCGCGACAGCCCGTGGAAGGCCCCCACCACCTTGAGGGTGTTCTGGGTCACCGGCTCCTCGAAATTGCCCCCGGCCGGGGAGACGCTGCCGATCATGGTCAGCGAGCCGGTGCCCTCATTATGCAGTTTGACCACCCCGGCCCGCTCATAGACCGCCGCGATCCGGCTCTCCAGGTAGGCCGGAAAGGCCTCCTCGCCGGGGATCTCCTCCAGCCGGGCCGAGGATTCTCTTAAAGCCTGGGCCCAGCGCGAGGTGCTGTCGGCCAGCAGCAGGACCTTCAGGCCCAGCTGCCGGTAATACTCCCCCAGGGTCAGCCCGGTGTAGATGGAGGCCTCCCGGGCCGCCACCGGCATGGAGGAGGTGTTGCAGATGATCACCGTCCGGTCCATCAGGGAGCGCCCGGTCTTGGGATCCTCCAGCTGGGGGAACTCCCGGATGGTCTCCACCACCTCGCCGGCCCGCTCCCCGCAGGCCACGATGATGACGATGTCGGCCTCGGCGTAGCGGGAGATGATCTGCTGCAGCACGGTCTTGCCGGCCCCGAACGGTCCGGGGATGCAGGCGGTGCCGCCCTCGGCCAGGGGGAAGAAGATGTCTATCAGCCGGCACTGGGTCAGCAGCTGCTGGTCCGGCAGCAGCCTTTCGCGGTAGGCCCGCATGGGCTGTTTCACCGGCCACTCCTGTTTCATGGTGACCGTGATCTCCCTGCCGTCCTGATTCTTTATTTTGGCGATGGAGTGAGATATCTTATATTTGCCGGTCGGTGATATCTGTTGAATCTCCCAATTTCCCGAGAGTATTAAAGGAACCATGATGGGATGCTTAAACAGGCCTTCGGTGACATGCCCCAGATACTCACCCGGTTTGACCCGGTCTCCTTTTTTAACCAGAGGCGTAAAGTCCCACAATTTCTCCTCATCCAGTGGAGCCAGATACTGCCCGCGCTTAAGGAAGAATCCCTGGTTGTTCTCCAGCAGGGCCAGCGGATTCTGCAGCCCGTCGTAGATGTTGCCCAGCATGCCCGGCCCCAGCACGGCCGAAAGCACCTGTCCGGAGAAATCCACCCGGTCGCCGATCATCAGTCCGGCGGTGCTCTCGAAGACCTGCATGTCCACCTGGCGGCCCCGGATCCGGATGACCTCCGACTTCAGGGCCTGACCCTGGCAGTGGACGTAGGCCACCTCGTTCTGCACCACCTCCCGGCCCGGGTCGATCTCGGCCACCACCAGCGGCCCGTTGACCGATACCACTCTTCCTATGGTCTTATCCGTCACTTAACTTCTCCGGCAAATGTTATTTTATCCAGGTCGAATGGCTTTCCCTGATCCTGCCACCGGGAAAATATATAGGCCTGCGACAGGTATCCCAGCAGGGCGCCCAGCGAAAAGCCGTCATGGTCCAGGCAGCCCGAGATGAACTTCAGCCGCTCCCGGTCCAGGTACCTCTCCGCCTCCAGCGGGCCGTCACATTCCTTGAGACCAGAAAGAAGCTGATCAAAATTATAAAACGTATTGTTCGGGGCCACCAGGTATCCGGCCGGGTCCAGGCCCGCCGCAGAGGCCCGCCAGGCGGTCAGCGCATTGCGCAGCTGGATCTCCCAGGGTAGGTATTTTTTCAAAAAGGCATTGCCGGACCTCTCCGCCGTCTGCAGGGCCAGGGTGTGATACCTCTCCCATAACTGATCGTAGACATATGGCCGGGCCGGGCCGCCAGCCTGGCCTTTCAGAAAATCCAGGATCACCTCCGGCAGGCCCTCCTGGGTGTCGATATCCTCCGGGGTCAATCTTCCCCCCGGCAGGAATTTTTCCCGGCCCGACTCCCGGCCGATGAAATTGGCCACGTCGGCGTAAAGCAGATGGACCTCCAGCGTTTCCCGGTCGGCCGGAGCTATGTTCTGCCGGGCCTGGGCCGCCAGCCAGGTTAGCTCCGCCCCCAGGGGCTGGCCCAGGGCCGCCGGCAGGGGCGGCAGCAGGGACATCAGGTAATAATAATTGCCCACCGGACCTATTTCTCCCTGGGAGCAAAGAAATGCTTGCGGAAGCGGGGGGAACAGAAATCGGACAAGGCCTCGGTAAGCCCGTCGCTGAAATTGAAGTGAGTACCCGTTCCCTGCACTCCCAGTTTGAAGCCGAAGCTTATTTTATCCGTGAAATGGACGTCCACGTGGCCGAGCATCTTCTTCCCGCATTTTTCCAGGCACCAGGCTTCCAGTTCCTTCTTCTGCTTTTCCGGAAGCAGTAGTTCTATCCTGGCCTCCTGTCCTATCGACTTGGCATAGGCTTCCAGAACATGCTCGATCATTTTGGGCAGGAACCCGGGAGCCGACACGGCCTGGCGGATCTCCTCGGACAGGACCGGGCTGACCACCGAGGTCTCCAGTTCTTCCTGAACTTTGATCAAAAAATTCCGAGCGGCGGTATCCATGTCCGCTTCCATCTGCTTTTTTATTAGTTCAGCCTCGGTTTTGGCTTGGGATACTGTCTCATCGGCCTGTTTGAGGGCCACGGCGTTGATGGCCTCGGCCTCAAGTTTGGCCTCGGCCAGTATCCTGTCGGCCTGGCCCTTGGCCGGCTCGATTATCCCGTCCTTAAGCTCCTTGGTGATATCGCCCAGGGTTCTGGTCATTTATATTCTCCTTTTTCTTGGAAGCATGACTGGTCAATTTAATATTTCAAAATGCAAATATTAAATTGCATATTTCAAATTTATTATTTGCCCCGCTTGGCCGTTATCACAGATTTTGCAATTATTTTTACCAACTCGTTTGCTTCATTCAAAAGGCCTTCTGTTTGAGCGTCCGGCACTAATTGAGCCTTGCGGATGAGCCTTAGCCAATACAATGATTCTTTTAATTCTTTCAGAACGATCTGCATCTTATGGATGAAATCATTCTTGCTTTCTGCCCCGCAGCATTCCTCATAATTTGCTCCGGCCGATGTCGCAGATCTCATTAGTTGTTTCGAAACATGAAAACCAGCAGCACTTTTTGCCAAAGGGCTCATCAGCTTGATGACATTGGCGGCAAAATTCAACAGGCGTTCTGATATTTCATTCTTCTGCAGACTCATTTTTCAATTTGAATTTTTAATTTTACAATTTACATTTTGCATTTTGCATTTTTAATCAAAGTATCTTCCCGATCCTCTCCACCGCTTCCTTCATCCGCTGGCTGGGTATGGTCAATGCCATCCGCACGTATCCTTCTCCGTTGGCCCCGAAGCCGACCCCCGGCACCGCCATCACCCCGGCCTTCTCCAATAAAAGATCGGCGAAGTCTATCGACCCCGTTTTGCCCGGCGTCTTCAGCCACAGGTAGAAGGTGGCTTTTGGCAGATCGAACTCCAGCCCCATTTTCCTCAGCCCGGCGGCCAGGATGTCCCGGCGCTCCTGGTAGATCCGGCAGTTGTCCCTGACGCATTCCTGCGATCCATCCAGGGCGGCGATCCCGGCGTACTGCACCGCCTGGAACACCCCGGAATCGGTGTTGGTCTTTATCCTGAGAAGGGCTGATAGGATCTCTGCATTGCCCACCGCCATCCCTATCCGCCAGCCGGTCATGTTGTAGGTCTTGGAGAGCGAATGGAACTCAATGGCGCATTCTTTGGCCCCCTCCACCTGCATGATGCTGGGCGGCCGGTAGCCGTCGAAGGCGATCTCGGAATAGATCCCGTCGTTGAGGATGATGATCCCGTTTTTGACAGCCCACTCGACCAGCTCCCGGTAGAAATCCAGGTCGGCCACCGCCGAGGTGGGATTGCTGGGATAGCACAGGAAAATGGCCTTGATCCCCTTGGTGGGAAGTTCGGAGATGACCGGCAGGTATCTGTTCTCCGGCCGGACCGGGTACTTTATGATCTCGGCCCCGGCGAACATGGTCTGGGCGGCGTAGACCGGATAGCCCGGATCGGGGCACAGCACCCTGTCGCCCGGCCCGAACAGGGCCCAGCAGATGTGGGCCAGGCCGTCCTTGGCGCCCATCAGGGCCACCACCTCTTTGTTTGGGTCGAGGTTGGCCGAGAATCTTTTCCGGTACCAGCCGGCCACCGCCCGGCGGAAGGACGGCATCCCGTCGTAGGTGGGATAGCAATGGTTCTCGATGTTGCCGGCCTGGGCGCACAGGGCATCCACGATGTGCTTGGGCGTGGGCAGGTCGGGATCGCCCACCCCCAGGTCGATGATGTCGGCCCCCTTATCCTGCAGCTCCTTCTTCTTGGCGTTGAGCTGGGCGAACAGGTAGGGCGGCAGCTTTTGCAGCCGGTCGGCGGCGATTATCCTCATTGATCCCCCCTCAGCAGGCCGAGCTTCTTCCTGGCGATGTCGTTCTGGATCATGCTCCCCGCATCATTCTTCAAAAACAGTTCCAGGGCCCGGATGGCTTCCCCGGTCTCTTCTTTTGTCCGCGGTTTCTTGGACGCTAATCTGGAGCCCAGCAGATAATAGGCTTCTATCTTCTGCGGATCATATTTTATGGCCAGCCGGAGGCACTTGATGGATTCGTTCAGGTCCTTTTCCCGGGTCAGGCCATAGGCTAAATTGTAATAGTTGTCGGCATTGCCCGGATCCAAGGCGATAGCCTGGTTAAAATATTTGACTGCGGAATCGGGCATGGTTCTGGTCAGATAACAATACCCTATATTGGAATAAAATACCGCCGGATTGGAGCAGTTGGCCAGGCCCTGCTTAAAAGCGGCAACGGCCCGGTCCAGGGAATCGCTGTTCAAATAGGCCTGGCCCAGTGAAATATAGGCCGCTTCATATTTGGGATCATATTTTAGGGCCGAATCAAAACATCTTATGGCCTCTGCGCGGTGCTTGGGATTGGAATAGATGATCCCCAGGTTATAATAGGCGTCGGCAAAACCGGGGTCCTTGCTTATGGCATAGGTGAATTCCTTGATGGAATTCAAGGTATCGCCGGATTGAAAGGCCTGGACCCCTTTCCCGAAATGCTCCTCGGGCGTCCCGCCGACGCAGCCGACGGCGATCAGGGATAAGATCAGGATCGATAAGATGTGTTTCATATTAATATTATAGATTTTATTTTTTTAACTCGTCCTTCTCCCTTCTCTTGGGCTTGTGCTGAGCCTGTCGAAGCAAAGAGAAGGGTTGGGGTTGAGTCTATTTTTCAAGTACGTCCTTCATGTCGTACATCCCCGGTCTGGCCCGGGCCAGGAATCTGGCCGCCGCCAGCGCCCCCTCGGCGAACACCCTTCGGCTGTGGGCCCGGTGGGTGAACTCCAGCCGCTCGCCCGGGCCGGCAAAAACCACCGTATGCTCGCCCACGATATCCCCGGCCCGGATGGAGACCACCCCGATCTCGCCCTCGGCCCGGGGTTTGCCGGAGCTCTCCCGCTGGTAGACCGGCTGGCCGCCCCGCGCCGCAGTTATCTCGGACAGCAGTTTCTTGGCGGTGCCGCTGGGGGCGTCCTTTTTGTTTTTATGGTGGGATTCGATGATCTCCACGTCGTAGTTGCCGGGGATGATCCTGGCGGCCCGGGAGATGATGTCATAAAACAGGTTGACCCCGATGGACAGGTTGGAGGAGACCAGCAGGGGGATCTTTTTCGATAGTTCCTGCAGTTCTTTCGTTTGATCGGGGTTGATCCCGGTGGCGCCGATGACCATGGGCTTTTTATGCTGGGCCGCGATCCGGGCGTTCTTTAGCGAGGCCTCGGGCGAGGTGAAATCTATCACCACGTCGCCTTGGTCTATTATTTTGCCGAGATCCGCCGACAGCTCCGGCAGAGTGTCCCCGAATTTCTGTCCGATCATCGAGTATCCTAGACATTCCACCAAGCCGACAATGGCGAAATCCGGATTTTCCCGGCAGGCGTCTATTATGGCCCGGCCCATCCGGCCGGCCGCCCCGCAGATGATGATGTTTATCATGGTTTCATTCCTTGATCGATTTGAACCTTGCTGACCATTATATTACCAGGAAAGGGTAAGATATACCGATTTATTGAATGGGTCGGCCCTCAATCCGATCTTATGCTTTTCATACAGCACTGTGTTGTATCTTTCCACGGCAAGGCAGATATGTTCTTCAGCATTCATTACGAAAACAAATCCTATGGTGGCGACTCCGATGCCGGCGAATAGAACCGGCTTATTGAGTTCATTTCCTGCCATGGCTTGCCCCAATGGATAACCTATAAGCGCACCACCAACAATTCCGAAAAGCTGGCCATAACTATTCCACGCTTTGCCACGGGAGAAAGATTCCTCCATTTCACTGTCGTAAACCTGGTCTAATATTGATCCCAGTTCTTTGATGTTCTTTACCTTGATGTCGTCAACTTTATAGGTTTTAAAATACCGGCCGCTGATCTCTATTTCCTTTGGCGCCGGGGGTGTTTGGGCGGATATTCCCGTGGTGGTTAGGAAAAGCGCACCCACAAAGAAAACAACTGCTGTTTTGAATTTCATTGGCTTTCCCCCTGAATACGGTTTTACTGATAAATTTCAGGCCCTCTTCCCATCCTGCCGCCCGCCCCGCAGATTATCAGGTTTATCATATTTTCATTCCTTGACGAATTTGAACGACCGGTACCGGCTGCCTTCCTGGATCCTCAGAAAATATATGCCGCCGGGCAGCCCCGATAGGTCTAGCTGCGGCAGACTGGTCGGCCCCAGGCAGCGCTGGCCCAGAATGGTATAAAGTACCGCCCGGTATTTGGCAGCCTGGCTGGTTGAGGATATATGGATGAGGTTTCGGGCCGGATTGGGGTAGATCCTGAAATTCCCCGCCGGGCCCGGAGAGGGTTCGTCGACGACGACCCCGACCGGCCCACTCCGGTAGCGGAGGAATATCCTGAAAATACCGGCGCTGTCCTTTTGGTGGTAGTACATTGCCTGCTTGTCGGCGGTCAGGGTCGGCGCCTCGGGCACATAGCCGAGGTTGGAATGGAGCACCACCGGGGGGCCGAAAGCCTGGTCGGCGGACGCGCGTAGGGCCAGGCAGATCTCGGTGTTGATGGTGTTCTTCAGCAGCCGGGTGAAATAGAGTTCCAGCCCGTCCCCGGTTATCTGCGGAGCATAGACCAAATATCCGGTATCGTTGACGGCGGCGAAGATCTCCTCGGTATCCGGGAGTTTGTTGAAGGTGCTGTCGTCAATCCTTTGGGCCGCCCCCAGCCTGGCCTGTTCCGGAATGCCGGTGGGCTCGGCCAGGTTGAAATAGGCATTGTTATAGTACAGCCTGTCGCCCTGATAGTTGATGGTGCCGTCCATGATCAGCCAGCCCAGGGTGTCGATGTTGAAATCCCCGTAGACCCGGGTGGTATCGGTGACCGCTCCGGTAGAATACCGCCCCCGGTGGAGGCTCTCGAAGACGGCGGGATAGCCTCTCAGCGACACCCAGAAGAAATTCCCGGCCGAATCCAGCGAGGCCACCGCATCCAGGTGATCGGGCGAGGGATCATAGATGCCACCCACCAGGCCGCCATATGTGAAAACCGAGTCATTCACCCTGCTCGCATGATACAGGTTGGTGTTGCCGCCGGAATTGAGGGAGTTGAAGAACAGGGTATTCCCGTCCGGGGAGATGAACGGCTCCATGGCGTCGAAGGTCAGGCCGATGATAGTGACCTGCTTTTCCGGGCCGAAGGCCGGATATTCCTGAGCCAGCGCCGCCCCGCCGGCCAGGACAGCCACGGCAGCCCATAAGAGATTTCTTATCTTAAAACTATACATCACCTTTTGTTGCGCGGCGGCATCCGGCCGGCCGCCCGCATGCGATACGGTTGAACATAATGCCAGATATCAAAATATTATCGGCGTTTGACCGACAAAAACTGCATTGTTTTTTATTCTTTTCCCAAGGTTTGCAACCATGATGCGAAATCATCATCACCCGCTCTAAGGATCAAGGTGTCCAGGGGCGCTTTTTGTGCAAAATGCCTGAATATATAACCGTATTTCCGGTAGTCCCCCCGTTCCGGGTCCCCGATGGTTCTCCATATTTCCCCGGGGCTCATCCGGTAGTCTTTCAATTTCAACTGGTCGGCCGCATATATGGCAAACCCCTCGAAAAACCAGACCGGGCCCATGGCCTCCTCATTGCCGTTCAATATCCTGATATGGAGCCGGTGGGCCATTTCATGAGCCAGCAGTTTGGGGTAATAATCATCCTCTTTGCCCCCGGGAAAATTCTCTATGAATATCTCCGGGGTCACCGCCATCAAGATCCTGTTCTCCAAAGCCGCCGAATAGGTTTTGGGCAGTTCGGTGCCGCTGTCCAAACCGGCGCTTTTCAATATCGCTTCATCGAACGTTCCTTTGTCGGCAAAGACCACAAAGCTATCGGCAAAACTTTCAGTGGCCAAAGGTGCCCAGCCATTTTTTCCCGCAAAGTCACCGATCCTTTTCCGGGCCGCCGCCAAAGCCTGCTCGAATTCGATTCTCCTTTTTTCCAAAACTGCCGGAAGAATTACTGGGATACTCTTCATTTTGTTGCCATCACTGCCTTTGGTCTTGTTGAGAATTGACGTTTCGCTTGAGGCACGGCAGCCTGCCAGCAGAACCAGGCAAACCAGGGATTGTATCATCTGAGACATATTT
Source organism: Candidatus Edwardsbacteria bacterium (assembly GCA_031082425.1). Taxonomy (NCBI): domain Bacteria; phylum Candidatus Edwardsiibacteriota; species Candidatus Edwardsiibacteriota bacterium. The sequence continues at coordinate 182,006 of JAVHLB010000006.1, forward strand.
AGTGCCTAGCGATGTAATCGTCCAGCTCCCCGTGCCAGGCGTCGGGCTCATGGGTCCGGGGGACCGTCTCCTCGCTGAACAGCAGGTCTATCAGGTAACGCGGACGTTTGCCGCCGATATGCATCGATTTTATGCAGGAGATGCAATAGACGACCACCTCCTGGGCCGGCATCTCCCAGGCCCGCTGGATCATCTGCTCCTTGACCTGTTCCACCGGGATGACCCCGTAAAAACTGTCGCCGCAACAGGTGCTTTTGGTCCGGGTGCGGGCCGGTTCAATGACCGTTATGTTCATTTTTTGCAGCAAAGCCCGGACAGCATCATGCACCCGCTCCTGGTCCCGGGTGGGACAGGCGTCGAGGATGGACATCCGCCGGCCCTGGTGGTCCGGAAAGGCGAAGAAATCGCTCTGGGCCAATATCTCCCACAGGGATATGGTGGATGAATTATGATAATCGTTCCGGAACCGCTTGTCGCAGCCGGGACAGATGTTGATCACCTCGGTATCTTCGGTGAACTGGGGGTCATGGTGGCAGCAGATATCCAGCCGGTCCATCTTGCCCAGATTCTCATTCAGCAGGGAATGCAGTTTGTCGGCCAGTTCCGGCTTGTACAGCATCAGGCCGCAGCCCGGGGCGAAGATCCTTTTTCTCATATCTCTTCTTTAAAAGCGCTGGATATTTTCCCCTCAGATGGGCCGGGCGATCAGGATCCCCTCCAGGCGGTTGTAATAATCGTAGCTTCCGGTCCACAGGCCGTACCAATGGCCCCCCAGCTTCCAATGGTATTTATAAGGGCGGTTCCGGCCGTTGGTGGAAAGGCCGTAGCGCATCCAGCCCACCCCTATCCCGCTGCCGTCCAGGCTGGCGGTGCCGGCGCTGTCCCGGGTGTCGCCGTAATGGCCGCTGCTGGCGCAGTCCAGTATCCTGATGGTGGCTTCGCTGCCGATGATGATGGGCTGGCTCCAGGCGATCATCACATGGCCGGTGCTGGCGTCCTTGTTCTCCCGGTCCTGGTACTGCTGCCGCCAGTCCTCATCATATTTCACCACGATGATGTCGCCCTTCCTGATGGAATCCGCCGCCAGGAACACCTTCCAGTATTTGTTCTGTCCCACCGGGTTGGCTTCCCCGCCGGCGTCGTTGCCCAGGATGTCACGGAAATAATCGTAGAACCCCCAGGCCCGGGGCCGGGGATCGAAGGTGTGGAAGGCATTGGCGAACAGCGCCAGGTCCTGGTAATGGTCGTACAGCGCCTGCCGGATGACAAAATCGCCCACCAGGCCGGAGCAATCGTAGATATAGGTGCCGGAGGCCTCGTCCATCACCCGGCCGGAGTAGTGCTCGTATCTGGTGGTATCCAGGTTGTCCAGGATGGCCTGGGCCCGGGCTTTGAAGATCCCGCTGGGCGCGGCCGCGCCGGAGGTGTCGTCTATCTGGACCGGCGGGGTGAAGACGGTGAGATCGTATTCTACCGGGATGATCTCGTAGTCCGAATGGTAGGTCTCGGTGAAGGAGGGATCCTCGGCGCTGGTGGGGGTTTCCTTGCTGCAGCCGAAGACCAGCAGCACTAAGCCGGTGATCGAAAGAACAACTCTCTTCATTATATTTCCTTTAATTAATTTCCTGATATACGAAGGTGTTCATAAAGCATTGATCATTTACAAAGATAAACTAATAAACCGGTCAAAGAGAAACCATCTACAATTTCCCTTCTGTGGATCATTTCCCTGATCTCAATTTTTGAGAACCATTTTATGCTTTTCACTTCATTAGTGTCAAACTTGCCAACGCAATTTACAGCTTTCGCTTGGACTACATGAAAAACCTGATCGGATGAACCGTTTGATGGATTATAAGAATAAATATGCTGGCAATTAGCGATGGAATAACCGGTCTCTTCATGAACTTCTCTGACTGCGGTATCTAAAATTGATTCATTATCATCCATACCTCCGGCGGGTATTTCCCAACCTATCGATTGTGGAATATATCGGTATGATTCAATCAACAAGATTTCATCCTTATCGTTTTCGACAACCACGCCAACAGCACCATTATCAAAACTTACAACATGATACTTCTCAATGATACTCCCGTCAAGAAATCTAACTTTATCCGCGTAAAGATTAACCCATTTACTTTGATATATGATCTCTCTGGAAAGCCTTACCGGAAGCATATATCCTCCTAAAGATTATAAAATACCTTTTCACCCTTCAAAAATATTATTTGCCGGGCGAATCACGATTCGCCCCTACACGATTTCAAACAACTCAAACCGTTTCAAACCCCGCTTGCCTTTTATTGTTGCATCTCAAACAGCAACCATCGAAAAGTTTTATCATTCCCCCTCAAACAAACATCCCGGCAAGCATGGGGCCTATCCCCGTTCCACCTCGTAGTTCGGAGCCTCCTTGGTGATCACCACGTCGTGGACATGGCTTTCCTTTAGCCCGGCGTTGGTTATCCTCACAAAGGTGGCCTTGGCCTGCAGGGCCTTCAGATTGGCCGCGCCGCAGTAACCCATCCCGCTCTTGAGGCCCCCGATCAATTGATAGACGGTATCGGCCAGCGGCCCCTTGTAGGGTATCCGGCCCTCGATGCCCTCGGGCACGAACTTCTTCTCCTCGGTGTTCTTCTCCTGGAAATACCGGTCGGCGCTGCCCTTGCGCATGGCGCCCAGGGAGCCCATCCCGCGGTAGACCTTGTAGCTGCGGCCCTGCAGCAAAATGGTCTCGCCCGGGCTCTCCTCGGTGCCGGCGAAGATGTTCCCGATCATGATGCAGTCGGCCCCGGCCGCCAGCGCCTTGACGATGTCGCCGGAGTACTTTATCCCGCCGTCGGCGATGATCGGTATCTTGTATTTAAGGGCCACCGCCCTGGCCTCCATCACCGCGGTCAGTTGCGGCACCCCCACCCCGGCTATCACCCGGGTGGTGCAGATGGAGCCCGGCCCGATCCCTATCTTGACGGCGTCCACCCCGGCCCGGATCAGCTCCCGGGTGGCCTCGGCGGTGGCCACATTGCCGGCCACCAGGTCCACCTTGGGGAACTTGGCCTTGACCTTCTTGACCGCGGCGATGACGCCGATGGAATGGCCGTGGGCGGTGTCTATCACCAGGGCATCCACCCCGGCAGCCACCAGGGCCTCGGCCCGCTCCAGATAATCGCCGGAAACCCCGATGGCGGCGGCCACCCGCAGGCGGCCCTGGCTGTCCTTGCAGGCGTTGGGGTGCTTCTCCTTCTTCATCACATCCTTGACGGTGAACAGCCCCTTGAGCATCCCCTTTTTATCCACGATGGGCAGTTTTTCTATTCGGTGCTGGTGGAGGATCCGGCTGGCCTCGTCCAGGGTGGTGCCCACCGGGGCGGTGATCAGGTCCTCTTTGGTCATCACATCGCCGATCTTTTTGGTGTGGTCCTTTTCGAACACCAGGTCCCGGTTGGTGATGATGCCCACCAAGCGGCCTCCCGGATCGGTGATGGGGATGCCCGAGATGGAGAATTTTCTCATCATGGCCAGGGCGTCTATCAGCAGGTGCTCCGGCGAAAGGGAGATGGGATTGGAGACCATCCCGCTCTCGGAACGCTTGACCCGGTCCACCTCGGAGGCCTGATCCTCGATGGCCAGGTTCTTGTGGATCACCCCCATGCCGCCCTCCCGGGCCAGGGCCACCGCCAGCCGGTGCTCGGTGACGGTGTCCATGGCCGCCGACACCAGCGGGATGTTCAGCTTTATGTGCCGGGAGAACCTGGTGCCTATCTCCACCTCGTTGGGCAGCACTTCGGACCTCTGGGGGACCAGCAGCACATCGTCAAAGGTCAGCCCCTCGCCCTTAAGCCATTTGGTCATATATCCTCCGTAATAAAATTTTCTAAAACGTCTTGCCACCAAGGCACAAAGACACAAAGATATTTTTGATTGTTTGGAAAGTACTCATCCCTACCCTTCTCTATACCCCACGTCATTGCTAGCCGGCTTGATATTGAACTGACATCAATCATGTCACCCTGAGCCAAACACCACGCCCGGCAGGTTGAATGGGTGACCCTGTCATCCAACGCCCAGCCACGTTTGCCAGCCGCCTCAGGATGACAGGATTTCCCCCTGAAAGACCATCTGCACCCGGCCCTCCAGAAAGACCTGGCTGACCGCCTCCCCCTCCAGCTGGAAGTGGATGGTCAGTGTCTCCCCGCCCCGGGTCAGGCATTCCACCGGGGACTCGGCCATCCCCAGCCGGGCCGCCACCACCGCCGCCGCGGTGGCTCCGGTGCCGCAGGCCAGGGTCTCGTCCTCCACCCCCCGCTCGTAGGTCCGGATCTTAAGGTGGTGGCGGTCGGCTATCTCGATGAAATTGGCGTTGGTCCCGGCCGGCTGGAATCTGTCGTGATGCCTGATCTTGCGGCCCGCCTCCGCCACCGGAAAATCGTCCAGCTCGGCCACCGGGATCACCACGTGCGGCACCCCGGTATCGGCAAAGGAAGCGGAGTATCCCCGGTCGTCCAGATCCAGCAGGAAACGCAGGTCGAAATCGCGGGGCTCCCGCATCTGCAGTTTCACCCGGTCGGCATTGACCTCGGCCCTATGCAGGCCGTCCCCGGCCTGAAAGGTCATTGATTTGCCAACCGCCCCGATGGAATGGGCGAACCAGGCGATGCAGCGTCCGCCGTTGCCGCAGAAGGCCGCCTCGCCGCCGTCGGCGTTGAGATAGCGCATCCGGAAGTCGGCCTGGGCCGATCTTTCGATGACCAGCACCCCGTCGGCCCCCACCCCGTTGCGGCGGTGGCATAATCTTTGGACCAGCGGGGAGAGATCGCCGGGCAACTGCCCGGCGCGGTTATCCAGCAGGACGAAATCGTTGCCGCTGCCGGACATCTTGTAGAAATTCATATCACCTGTATGCAATGATAAAAGATGAAAATAGAATATGGAATCTTGGATGTAGAATATTCAGGAAACCGTCATCGCGAGACGGCTTTGTGGTTTTCAGACAAAGCGATCCAGTCATTCAGCAGATTGCTTCGTTAGTTATATAAAAGAAGCCTCGCAATGACTGACAACCAAAAACCAAATTCTATCTTCAATATTCTGCATTCTCTTTGATGCCTATTTTACTTTGAGCACATCCACCAGCTGGTCGAACTTGGCCAGCAGCTCGCCCATCTGCTCCTGCTTTTTGGCTCGGTCATTAAGCTCCGCCTGGTAGTACTCGGTGGCCTGCTTGAAAAAGCGCAGGCTGAAGTAGAACCACACGATCCCCAACCCCAGCACCAGCAGCATGAACAGGCCGTAGAACAGTATTCCGATCCCTCCGAAAAAGCCCATGATCGCCTCCTTTAAGGGTAGTTGTTATTAGTGCCACCGCGAGCACTCGGGGTGGCACTATTTTTTATTTCTTCTTTTTGGCCTTGGGCCTGCGGGCATTGTTCTTGACCAGGGTCACCATTATCGCCTTCTGGATATGCAGCCGGTTTTCGGCCTGGTCCAGCACCCGCGAGTGCGGGCCGTCCAGCACCTCGCTGGTGACCTCCTCCTCCCGGTGGGCCGGCAGGCAGTGCAGGAAGATGGAGTCCTTTTTGGCGGCGTCGATGATGTTCTTGTTGATCTGGTAGGGGGCGAACACCCGGGCTTTGAGCTCCTTCTCGGACTCCTGGCCCATCGAGGCCCAGACGTCGGTGTAGATGACGTCGGCGTTGCGGGCGGCCTCCCGCGGATCACGCACGATCTGCAGGGTGGTCTTGGTCTTGGCGGCCAGTTCCTGGGCCTTCTCCCAGACCCCGCGGTCCGGCTCGTAGCCCTGCGGGCAGCCCACCGTCATGTTGACGCCCAAAGTGGCGGCGGCCAGCAGCAGCGAATTGCAGACGTTGTTGCCGTCGCCGATGTAGGCCAGCTTCAGGCCCTTGAATCTCTTCTTGTGCTCCAGGATGGTCAGAAAGTCGGCGAATATCTGGCAGGGATGCTCCAGGTCCGACAGGGCGTTGATCACCGGAATGTCGGTGTTATCGGCTATCTCCACGATGCTCTTGTGGGCGAAGGTGCGGGCCATTATCAGGTCCACCCAGCGGTTGATGTTGCGGGCGATGTCCGGGGTCGACTCCCGCTTGCCCAGGGACATTTCCAAAAATATTCCATGCCCGCCCAGCTGGGTCATGCCGGTCTCAAAGGTGACCCGGGTGCGCAGGGACGGTTTTTCGAAGATCATGGCCATGGTCTTGTCGGTCAACAGCTTGGGTGACCTGCCGGCCTTGGTCGGCTTCTTGATTTTTATCGCCAGCGCAAAAAGATCATCCATCTCCTTTTTATTCAAGTCCGCTACCGAGAGAAGGTCCTTTTTCATTTGTTCCTCCATTTAATGGTTTATTGGCAAAGGTTTTACCCTTCTGTTATGGATCTTATTTCAAAAATAGCCCGCAAGTTTTTAATCGCTTGCGAGCCAATATCTTCAACAATCTATATACCCATATGATACAATGTGTTATAAAATATGTTGCTGCTGTAATTTACGGGCTAATTTTACCTTATTACAAGATTTTAGTCAAGAGAAAACGGAAGGCCTGATATTGTGTTTTCTGGTGCGCCTGGCCCGATTCGAACGGGCGACCTGCGGATTCGAAGTCCGATGCTCTATCCAGCTGGGCTACAGGCGCAGTTCAATTTACAATTAACAGTTTGCAATTTAAATTTTGCAATTAGCAATTGGCCAGCGCCTGGTCCAGGTCGGCCATAATATCCTCCGGATCCTCGATGCCCACCGCTATCCGGACGAAACCGGCGGTCATGCCCACCGAGGCCAGGTCCTCCTCGGAATAGGCCAGATGGGTGGTGGAGGCCGGGTGGGTGACCAGGGTGTCCACGCTGCCCAGGCTGACCGCCAGCTTGCACAGCCTGAGGTTGTTCTGGAATTTGCGGCCGGCCTCGCGCCCGCCCTTCAGGTCGATGGCCAGCACCCCGCCGAAGCCGCCGCTCATCTGTTTTTTGGCGATCTGATGGGCCGGACAGGATTCCAGGCCCGGGTAGCAGGCGCGCAAGACCTGGGGGTGTTTCTCCAGAAACCGGGCGATGACCATGGCGTTCTGGGAGTGGCGCTCCACCCGCAGGGGCAGGGTCTGCAGGCCGCGGGACATCAGCCAGGCGGTGAGGGGCGCGATGGATCCTCCCAGGTTCTTGAAGGCCATGGGCCGGATCTGGTCGATCTCGGCCTTGGGCCCGACCACCACCCCGCCCATGGTGTCGCCGTGTCCGCAGATGTACTTGGTGGCCGAGTGCAGGACGATGTCCACCCCCATCTCGATCGGCCTCTGCAGGCAGGGCGTGGCGAAGGTGTTGTCGATGACCACTTTCAGGTTCTTCTGCCTGGCCGCCTTGACGGTCTCGGCGATGTCCACCACGTCCAGGGTGGGGTTGGCCGGGGTCTCTATGTAGACCAGCTTGGTTTTATCGTTGGCCTTGGCCGACAGCAGATTGTGAATGTCATTGGCCGGCAGGTAGATGATCTCGATGTTCATCTTGGGCAGCAGGTCCTTGAACAGCCCGAAGGTCCCCCCGTAGATGGGGGCCGAGGAGATGATGTTGTCGCCGGGGCGGCAGTAGGTCAGTATCACCGCGGCGATGGCCGCCAGCCCCGAGGCGAAGGATATGCCCTCGTCGGTGCCCTCCAGCAGGGCCATCCGTTTTTCAAAATCCTGGCTGGTGGGATTGCCCAGCCGGGTGTAGACGAAGCCCGGCTCCTGCCCGGACATCACCGCCGCACCCTGCTCGGCCGAGTTGAAGACGAATTCCGATGACTGGTAGATGGGCATGGAGACCGGCCTGATCTTGCTTAGGTCCGGCATGCCGGCCCCGTGCACCGCCAGGGTGTTGAACTTGACCTTTCCGTGAGACATTATTGCGCCCCTTTTTAAAATTTATTTATTATTTTATATTTCGAAAGAGTCTGGACACTGATGAACACAGATTTTTTCTTTATAAAACAAAAAGAGCTGTGCGGAAAAAACAAATCCGTGAAGATCCGTGTCCTAAAACAGCCTGTCCGTGTTACTTCAACAGGGAGATCAGCACCCCGGCGGCCATGGCGGTGCCCAGCACCCCGGCCACATTGGGACCCATGGCGTGCATCAGCAGGAAATTGTGCTTGTTCTCCCGCTGCCCTTCCACCTGGGAGACCCGGGCGGCCATGGGAACCGCCGACACCCCGGCCGAACCGATCAGCGGGTTGACCTTGCCACCGCTGACAACGTAAAACAGTTTACCCAGCAGCATGCCGCCGAAGGTGCTGAACCCAAAGGCCGCCAGCCCCAGGGCCACTATCTTGAGGGTGGACAGGCTCAGGAAATTACCGGCCTCCATGGTGGCCCCCACCGAAGCGGCCAGCAAAATGGTGACGATGTTGCACAGCTCGTTCTGCAGGGTCTTGGAAAGACGCTCGGTAACGCCGCTCTCCCGGATGATGTTCCCCAGCATCATGGTGCCGATCAGGGCGATGGCCTGGGGCAGCAGCAGGGCGGTGATGATGGAGATGGCGATGGGAAATATTATCCGCTCCCGGTGGCTGACGTGCCGCAGCTGCTTCATCTCGGTGGTCCGCTCCTTCTTGGTGGTCATCAGCCTCATGATGGGCGGCTGGATCAGCGGCACCAGGGACATGTAGGTGTAGGCCGCCACCGCGATCGGCCCCAGCAGGTGGGGGGCCAGCTTGCTGGCGGTGAAGATGGCGGTCGGCCCGTCGGCCCCGCCGATGATGCCGATGGCCCCGGCCTCGGCCAGGTTGAAGCCCAGGGCGGTGGCTATCAGCAAAGCGGCGAACACCCCGAACTGGGCGGCGGCTCCCATCAGGAAAGTGGAAGGATTGGCCAGCAGCGGGCCGAAATCGGTCAGGGCCCCGATCACCATGAACATCATGGTGGGCAGCACCTCGGTGGAAACGCCCACGTTGTAGATCAATGTCAGCAGCCCGTCATGGCCCACCACGTTCGACAGCGGCAGGTTGGCCAGAAAGGCCCCGAATCCGATGGGCAGAAGAAGCAGCGGCTCAAATCCCTTGAAAACCGCCAGGTAGACCAGGGTCAGGGAGACCGCCATCATGATCACATTGCCCAGCGACAGATTGGCCATCCCGGACATTTGGATCAGCAGTGAGAGGTGGTGAATTATGGCGTTCATTTTCTGCTCCTTCCCTTGGCCGCTTCCTGCAGCGAGACCAGCCTCCAGGCACTGCCCTGGGCCGCCGTAGATTGGACCGGGCCATTGACCTTGTTCAGTTCGGCCGACAAGGCCCCCATCACCACCGCGGCTATCTCGGAGTCGTCGGTTTCGGCCGGGGCGGATGATCGGGCCGGCATCGGCTGGACCTCCGGGGTCCCGTTCTTATCCCCGGCCAGCCTGCCCACCAGGGATATCACTCCGGCCATGATGGCCAGGGCGATAAAGACAATGGTCTGGGCGATCAGGCAGACGATCAGGGCCCCGCCCATCCCCACAAAATCGTTAGACATCTTTTCCTTTCTATTACTTTCCGCAGGTTTCCTGCAGTTTCTTGGTCAGGGCCGGAAGCACCTCGAAGACATCGCCCACTATCCCATAACTGGCCACCTTGAAGATGGGGGCCTCGGGGTCCTTGTTGACGGCGATGATGCAGTCCGAGGACTGCATGCCCACCAAATGCTGGATGGCCCCGCTGATCCCGCAGGCGATATACAACTTGGGGGCCACCGTCTTGCCGGTCTGCCCCACCTGGTGGGAATAGGGTATCCAGCCGGCATCCACCGCCGCCCGGGAGGCGCCCACCGCCCCGCCCACCGCTTTGGCCAGGGCCTCCACCAGCCTGAAGTTCTCCGGGGCCTTCAGCCCCCGGCCGCCGGAGACGATGATGTCGGCCTCGGTCAGCTTGATCAGGTTGGTGGCCTCTTCGATGACCTGGGCCACCGTGGTGCGGGAGGCCAAAATGGCTTTGTCATATGATTTTTTGATGATCTGGCCTTGGCGGGTTTTGTCGCACTCGGCCTCCTTCATCACCTTGTGCCGCACCGTGGCCATCTGGGGCCGGTGGTTGGGGCAGATGATGGTGGCCATGATGTTCCCCCCGAAGGCCGGACGGGTCTGCAGCAGGATCCTTCTCTCCTCGTCGATGGCCAGCGAGGTGCAGTCGGCGGTCAGGCCGGTGCGGACCTTGATGGCCACCTTGGGTATCAGGGCCCGGCCGATGGTGGAGGCCCCGCCCAGCACGATCTCCGGTTTGTATTCCTTGATCAGGGATGCCATGATCCTGGCATAGGGCTCGTCGCAAAAATGCTCCAGGGCCGGATCGTCGGCGGCATAGACCTTGTCGGCTCCGCGCCACACCAGCTCCTGGCAGGCGGCTTCGATGTCCTTGCCCATTATCACTGCCGCCAGCTCCACCCCCAGGGCGTCGGCCAGCTTGCGGCCCTCGCCCATCAGCTCGTAGGAGATGCTCTGCACCTGTCCGTCCTTCTGCTCGGCGAACACCCACACCCCCTTGAAGCCGGAGATGTCGGCCTTCTCCACCGGATCCTTGCGGATCAAAATGGCATCGAAACCGCAGGAGGCCACGCAGGCCCCGCACAGGGTGCACTTGTCGTCGTCGATGACCGCCAGGTTGTCCTGCAGGCTGATGGCCCCGTAGGGGCAGGAGGCCAGGCAGGCCCCGCAGCCCACGCATTTGTCCTGGATGATCTCTATATCGCTCATTTTGCTCCTTACTTTTCTTTGGACGCTGATTACGCTGATTGCCTCTGATTTTTCCTTGGGTTATTAAAAGCTTTTCTCTTTATTTCAGGTTTTATGCCAAAGTTCAATAATAAACCTACTTCGATTTCTGTGGCTTTGAGATAATTCAATAATTGTGCTTCATGCTCTAAGGCAAAACATTTTCCAGCCTTTATTTCGACAATAACTTTGTTCTCCACCAATATATCAGCGAAATATTCACCTATCGTCTGGTTATCATATATCACTTTGATTGGGGATTGAAAGGTTGCCTCCAATCCTTCGCTTTTCAACTCAATCATCATCGCATTTTCATATACCTTTTCCAGAAATCCGTAACCCAAAGCATTGTACACCTTGTAAAATGCTTTTAATATTTTGTCCGTCAGTTCGGAATATTTATAATTCTGCGAATCAAGCTTCATCGACGGTCATTTGACAAGATTTATTTTGGTTAAGCTCCATAATGATTAATCTGCGTTTATCTGCGAAGATCAGCGTCCTATTATATTATTTGCTGTTCTTTCAGTCCGTTGACCACCTTCTCCACCGCTTGGTTGACATCGCCCTGCAGGATCACCCCTCCCGAGCGCACCGGAGGGGTGAAGATCTTCACCACGTTGGTGGGCGAGCCGTTGAGCCCGATGTTCTTCTCGTCGGCCGCGATATCGGCGGCCTTCCAGACGGTGGGCTGGAAGGATTTGGCCCTCATCTTGCCCTTCAGCGACGGCAGGCGCGGTTCGTTGATCTCCTTGACCACGGTGAACATGGCCGGCAGGGAGGTGTCCACCACCTCGTAGCCCTCCTCGGTCATCCGCCACACCCGGGCCTTTTTGTCGTCGATCTGCTCGATCTTCTTGACGTAGGTCACCTGGGGGATGTCCAGGAATTCGGCCACCCCCGGCCCCACCTGGGCGGTATCGCCGTCGATGGCCTGCTTGCCGCACAGGATCACCTCCGCCCCGCCCATTTTTTTGATGCCCATGGACAGGGTGTAGGAGGTGGCCCAGGTGTCGGCCCCGGCAAAGGCCCGGTCGGAAAGCAGGACGGCGTCATCCACCCCCATGGAGATGGCTTCTCTCAAAGCATCGATCACCTGGGGCGGCCCCATGGAGATTACGGTGACCTTGCCCCCCAGCTTCTCCCGAAGCCTCAGGGCCTCCTCGATGGCATACATGTCGAAGGGATTGATGATGGAGGGCACCCCCTCGCGGATCAGGGTGTTGGTGGCCGGATCGATCCGGACATCGGTGGTGTCCGGCACCTGCTTGATACAGACGACGATGTTCATAATCTTTTATTATTCAGTGAGTTATAAAAATATATTTTTAACGCAGATGTTAATTTTATCATAAATATTTTGGGGTGTCAATTATAATAAAAAAGCTGCTTGATGCAGCCTCTTTATATCGATGAGCGGTGTTAGGTTTCCAAATATTGCGGAGATGCTCACTCCACCGCCGGCGTTTCCGGATGCATCACCAGGGCCGGGGCCGCCGGCTCGATCACCCGCATGCCCTTCCACCTGCCGCCCAAAAAACGGAAATAGAAGGCCAATCCCAGGGCCACCACATATACCGAGGCGATGGTCCAGGAAACGTAGATCCCGGCCTTCATCACCACTATGGCCAGATAGCTGGGGATCGACAGCAGCCCCAGGGACAGGGCCAGCACCATGTACATCACGAACTTGGTGTCGCCGGCTCCTTTGATGGCCGAGGAGAAGATGATGTTGAACCCGTCGAACAGGGAATAGACCGCTACGAACCGCAGCAGGATCACCGTTATCCGGCTGATGGATTCGAAGCGGGCGGGGTCTGACCTGGCGGCGTAGGGCATCAAAAAAAGATCGGGCCAGAAGAAATACAGCAGGGCCACCGCCGCCATGTAGAGGAAGGTCAGGTGAAAGGCCGAATAGACGCTGCGGCTGGCGGTTTGGGGGTCTTCCCCGCCCAGATACTGCCCCACCAGCACCGAGGTGGCGATCCCGAACCCGATCATGGGCATGAAGGCCAGGGTGTTGACGTTGAAGGCGATGTTGGAGGCCGCCAGGTTGTCGCTGCCCAGCCGGCCCACCAGCAGGATGAAAAAGGTGAACCCGGCCATGTCCACGAAGAACTGGATGCCGTTGGGAAACCCGAATCTCAGCAGGGAAACGAACCGGGTCTTGTCGAACCTCCACCCGCCCAGGGTGTTGTAGATCCGGTTATGCTTGGGCCGGAAGATCAGCAGCCCATAGGCCGCCACCGAGAACACCGCCGAAAAAACCGTGGCCCAGGCCGCCCCGGCCATCCCCATTTCGGGAAATCCGCCGTGTCCGAAGATCATCAGGTAGTCGAAGACGATGTTGATGGCGGTGGCGAAGATGTTGACCCACATCACCGGCACGGTCTTTCCCAGGCCGGAATAGAAGCCCGACAGGGCCGAGGCCATCAGGGCCGGCAGGGCCCCGGCACAGAGGATGGCAAAATATTCCGCCTCGTTCTTCTGCACCGGCGGTTCGTGTCCCACCCACCGGAAGATGTCGCCGGCCCAGGGTATCAGCAGCAATGTAAGCAGACCTCCGATGGCGGCGATGTAGATCCCCTGCCAGATCATGGGGCCGATCTGTTTTACCTGTTTGGCCCCGTAGTACTGGGCCACGAAGGTGCTGACATAGCCGGCGGTGCCCAGGAAGATGCACATCAGGGCGAAGTTCAGCATGCCGGCCGGCATGGCCGCGGCGATGGCCTCCGGGGAATACCAGGTCAGGAACATCCGGTCCACGAAATGCTGGACCGACCAGGAGGCGGTGCTCATGATCAGCGGCAGGGCCATCACCAGCACCTCGCGGTAACCTCCGGGGGAACGCCAGCGGGATCTTATTCGAGTGAGAATAATTAATTTTCCTTTATGATGCAAATAATATATTTATGCTTTTGACCTCCCCTATCCCCTCCTTGATCAAGGAGGGGATTTAAGGGGTGGTGTTCACTCTATGGCCATAAAGGCGCACTTCAGGTACTGGGTCTCCTTGCTGGCCAGCAGCACCGGATGGTCCTTGGCCTGGTGCCGGAACTCCAGCAGCTTGATGGTCCGCCCGGCGTCCCGGGCGGCGTCCACCAGCATTACCCGGAACTGCTCCTCCTCGATGTGATAGGAGCAGGAGCAGGACACCAGGATCCCGCCCCGCGGCAGGAGCTTCATGGCCCTCAGGTTTATCTCCTTGTAGCCCTTGAGGGCCGGCTCCACGGATTTTTTGTTCTTGGCGAAGGCCGGGGGATCCAGGATCACCAGGTCGTACTTGACATCGGATTCGGACATGATCTTCAGCTCCTGCATCACATCGGCCTTGCGGAACCGGCAGGTCTGCTGCAGACCGTTGAGCCCGGCATTCTTTGAAGCCATCCCGATGGCCGGTTCCGAAATGTCCATCCCGGTGACCTCGGAGGCCCCGCCGGCCGCCGCGTTTATGGCAAAGGCCCCGGTGTGGCAGAAGCAGTCCAGCACCGTCCGGCCCCTGACGTAGGGATGCAGGGCCGCCCGGTTGTCCCGCTGGTCGAAGAACCAGCCGGTCTTCTGGCCGTGCATCAGGTCGGCCGAGAATTTCAGGCCGTTCTCCTCGATGATCACCTCCGGCCTTAGCCGGCCGTGCAGCTGGCCGATGGCCGGGGCCAGACCCTCCAGCTTGCGGGAGTAGCTGTCGCTCCGCTCGTAGATGCATTCCGGATCGAACATTTCTTTGAGTGCCTCCACCACGAACTCCCGGCGGCAGTCGGTTCCCAGGGACATGATCTCCAGCACCAGCTGGTTGTCGTAGCGGTCGATTATCAGCCCCGGCAGGCCGTCGGACTCCCCGTAGCACAAACGGTAGAATTTGGACCCGGGATAGAACCTCTGCCGCAGGTCGTCGGCCTGCTTCAGCCGTTCCCTGATCAGCTCCCGGTCGAACTCCCGCCGCTCCCGGGAATAGATCCTCACCGAGATCAGCGAATGGGGGTTGTAGAAACCGCTGCCGATCAGGTGGCCCCGGGAGTCGGACACCTGGACGTCCTCGCCGGGATACAGCCTCTCCGGCATTTTCCAGATCTCGTTGGAGAACACCCAGGGGTGCCCGGCCTTGATCCGGCGTTCCTGGTTCTTGCGCAATAAAATTGTTTTCATGATCTGATCATATCCTGTTTTAAAAATATTAGCAATTTGGCGAATTGTAAGGATAAACTCCGGCACAAAGCTCGCGCAACCTTATTTTAAATATCCTCTTGGCGCACTTCGCGTCTTGGCGTTTTGTCGGTTATATGCAGAATGAAGAAGGCCGGCATGAAGCCGGCCTTCTGTGCAGTATCCTATTCCTCGTCTTCATCGAATTCCGGCTCTGCCGCCGGGGCCGGGGCCAGCTCCTCCTCGTCCTGGCTCTGCTGCTCCACTATCTTAAGGTTGCGGTAGCGCTTCAGTCCGGTGCCGGCCGGGATCAGCCGGCCCACGATGACGTTCTCCTTCAGGCCCAACAGGAAGTCGGTCTTGCCCTGGACCGCGGCCTCGGTCAGCACCCGGGTGGTCTCCTGGAAGGAGGCCGCCGAGATGAAGCTGGAGGTGGAAAGGGCCGACTTGGTGATGCCCATCAGCAGCGACTGGAAGGTGGCCGGCCGGCCGCCTTCGCGCATCACCCGCTCGTTCTCGTCGCGCACCTGGATCTTGTCCACCTGGTCCCCCTCGATGAAGATGGCGTCGCCCGGGTCCTCGATCTTTATCTTCTGCAGCATCTGGCGGACGATCACCTCGATGTGCTTGTCGTTGATGTGCACTCCGTTCAGACGGTAGACCTCCTGGATCTCGTTGACCAGGTACACCTGGACCGCGCCGGGCCCCTTGATCCGCAGAATGTCGTGGGGATTGATGGAACCCTCGGTCAGCTTCTCTCCGGCCCGGACCCGGTCTCCCTCCCTGACGTACAGATGTTTGCCGTGGGGTATCAGGTAGGCCCGTTCCTCGTCGTTCTCGTTCTTGACGATGATGGTCCGCTGGCCCTTGGAGATCTCGCCGAACTTGACCCGTCCGTCGATCTCGGTGACCACCGCGGGATCGGTAGGTTTGCGGGCCTCGAACAGCTCGGCCACCCGGGGCAGGCCGGCGGTGATATCGCGGCTCTTGGATATCTCCCGCGGGGTCTTGGCCAGGAATTCTCCGGCCGTGATATTCTGGCCTTCCTGGACCATGATCCGGGCCCCTATGGGGATGGGGTAGCTGGAGCGCACCTTGCCGCGTTTGTCGACGATATTTATATGCGGATACAGGCTCCGGTCCTTGCTCTCGATGACCATGGGCCGCCGCATGCCGGTGATGTCGTCGAATTCCTCGGAGATGGTGACGTCGGGCACCATGTCGGCCAGCTGCACCGTGCCGGGGTGCTCGGCCAGAATGGCTGCGGTATGGGGGTCCCATTCGAAGATGACGTCTCCCGGCAACACCGCCGCCTTGTCCGACACCTTCAGCACCGAGGCGTAAGGCACGCTGTAGCGGGTCTTGACGTTGTTCTTCTCGCCGTGCAGGATGATCTCGCCGTCCCGGTTGATGGCCACCACCTCGCCCGATTCCATGGTGACGGTCTCCAGCCCCTTGAACTCCAGGGTCCCCGGGATCTTGACGGTGACCTTGGACTGGGCCGCGATACGGGACGAGGTGCCGCCGATGTGGAAGGTCCTCAGGGTCAGCTGGGTGCCCGGCTCGCCGATGCTCTGGGCCCCCATCACGCCGATGGCCTCGCCCATGTCCACCAGGTGGCCGGTGCCCAGGTTGCGCCCGTAGCACCTGCGGCACAGACCGCGCTTGGCCTCACAGGTAAGCACCGAACGGATCTTGACCTTCTCGATGCCGGCCTCCTCGATCTCCTCGGACGCCTCCTCGTTTATCTCCTGGCCGGCTTTTACGATGACCTCCCCGGTGATGGGGCTGACCACATCCTCCATGGCCACCCTTCCCAGGATGCGGTCCTTGAGGGTCTCGATGATGTCCTCGCCCTCTTTTAAGGCTCCGCGCTCATCGCCCAGGATGGTGCCGCAGTCGTCCTCGGTGATGATGATGTCCTGGGCCACATCCACCAGCCTCCGGGTCAGGTAGCCGGCCTCCGAGGTCTTCAGGGCGGTGTCGGCCAGGCCCTTCCGGGCTCCGTGGGTGGAGATGAAATATTCCACCACCGTCAGCCCCTCCCGGAAGTTGTTCAGGATGGGGGTCTCGATGATCTCCTGCCCGGTGAAGCGCTTCTGGGGTTTGGCCATCAGGCCGCGCATGCCGCCCAGCTGCCGGACCTGCTCCCGGGTGCCCCGGGCCTCGGAATCGAACAGCATGAAAACCGGGTTGAAGCCTTTCTTGTCTTCGGCCATGCCCTTGAGCAGGCTCTCGGTGACCTGGTTGTTGACGTGGGTCCAGGTGTCGATGATCTTGTTATATCTTTCGGTGTCGGTGATGACCCCCTTGCGGTACTGGCCCTGGATCTTCTCCACCGATTCGATGCCCTTGTTGATCAGGGCCTGTTTCTCGGAGGGAACGATGATGTCCGACAGGCTGATGGTCACCCCGGACTGGGTGGCGTACTTGAAGCCTATCTTCTTTATCTCGTCCATGAACATGGCGGTCTTGTAGCTGCCGATCTTGCGGAAAGAGGCCATGGCCAGTTTATCCAGGGCTTTCTTGACCATGGTATCGTTGACGAAGCCCAGCTCCTTGGGCACGATCTGGTTGAACAGCACCCGCCCCACGGTGGTCTCTATGATCCGGCCCTCCAGCCTCAGCTTGATCTTGGCATGGATGTCAACCACCTCGTTGTGATGGGCCAGGATCACCTCATCCTGATGGGCGAACACCTTGCCCTCGCCCTTGGAATCGGCCCGGGGCTTGGTCAGGTAATAACAGCCGATGACGATGTCCAGCTTGGGAGTGATCACCGGTTTGCCGGAGGCCGGCAGCAGGATGTTGTTGGACGAAAGCATCAGGGTGGCCGCCTCGATCTGGGCTTCGTAGGACAGCGGCACGTGCACCGCCATCTGGTCGCCGTCGAAGTCGGCGTTGAAGGCCGCGCAGACCAGGGGATGGATCCGGATGGCCTTGCCCTCGATCAGCACCGGCTCAAAGGCCTGAATGCCCAGGCGGTGCAGGGTGGGGGCCCGGTTCAGCAGGACCGGATGCTCCTTGACGATGTCCTCCAGGATCTCCCAGACGCCGGGCTTCTCCTTCTCCACCAGCCGTTTGGCCCCCTTGACGCTCTGGACGTAGCCCTTCTCCTCCAGCTTTTTCAGGATGAACGGCTTGAAAAGCTCCAGGGCCATGCTCTTGGGAAGGCCGCACTGGTAGGGTTTCAATTCGGGACCGACCACGATCACCGAACGTCCGGAGTAGTCCACCCGCTTGCCCAGCAGGTTCTGGCGGAACCGGCCCTGTTTGCCGCGCAGGATATCGGACAGGCTCTTAAGCTCGCGGTTGCCCCGGCCCTTGATGGCCCGGGAGCGACGGCCGTTGTCCAGCAGGGCGTCCACCGCCTCCTGCAGCATCCGTTTCTCGTTGCGCAAAATGATCTCCGGGGCCCGCATGTCGATGATCTTCTTCAGGCGGTTGTTGCGGGTCAGCACCCGGCGGTACAGGTCGTTGAGGTCGGAGGTGGCGAAGCGCCCTCCCTCCAGCGGGACCAGGGGCCGCAGGTCCGGGGGGATCACCGGCAGGATGTCCATTATCATCCACTCCGGACGGTTGCCGGACTGGCGCAGGGCCTCCACGATCCGCAGCCGCTTCAGCAGGTCCTTCTTGCTCTCTACCGAGACCTCGCGCCTCAGGCCCACCTTCAGCTCGGCCGAAAGGTCGTCCAGGTTGATCTCCCTCAGCAGGTCGCGCACCGCCTCGGCCCCCATCTTGGCCGTGAATTCCTTGCCGAACTCCTCCTCGGCCCTGGTGCACTGTTCCTCGTTGATCAGGTCCTTCTTATGGTGGCTGCTGGCGCCCGGGTCGATCACTATGTACGATTCGTAATACAGCACCCTCTCCAGGTCCCGCATGGTGATCCCCAGCAGCTGCCCCACCCGGCTGGGCAGGGACTTGACGTACCAGATATGGGCCACCGGCACCGCCAGCTTGATGTGCCCCATCCTCTCCCGGCGGACCTTGGAAAGGGTGACCTCCACTCCGCAGCGGTCGCAGACCACGCCGCGAAAACGGATCTTCTTGTATTTTCCGCAATTGCACTCCCAGTCCTTGGTGGGCCCGAATATCTTCTCGCAGAACAGCCCGTCCCGCTCCGGCTTGAAGGTCCGGTAGTTGATGGTCTCGGGCTTGGTGACCTCGCCGTAGGACCAGGACATCACCAGTTCGGGGGAGGCCAGACCGATCCTCATGGAATCGAAATTATAGTTCTCCTGTTCGGCCGGAATGTTTTTTCTTGCTTCAGTCATGGCTTATTCCTCCTTCCTTAATTGGATGTCCAGGCACAGTCCCTGCAGTTCCTTGACCAGCACGTCGAAGGATGCCGGGGTTCCGGGCTCCGGGAGGTTCTCTCCCTTGACGATGGCTTCGTACACCCGCTGCCTCCCCTGGACGTCGTCGGATTTTACGGTCAGGATCTCCTGGAGGGTGTAGGCCGCGCCGTAGGCCTCCAGAGCCCAGACCTCCATCTCCCCGAAGCGCTGTCCGCCGAAGTGGGCCTTGCCGCCCAGCGGCTGCTGGGTGATCAGGGAGTACGGTCCAATCGACCGGGCGTGGATCTTGTCGTCCACCAGATGGGACAGCTTGAGCATGTACATAACGCCCACCGTCACCGGCTCGTCGAAGGACTGGCCGCTCCGGCCGTCGAACAGCGGGACCTTGCCGTTCTCGGGCAGTCCGGCCCGCTGCATCTCCTCGATCACCTCGGAGATGGAGGCTCCGTTGAACACCGAGGTGGCCACCTTGAATCCCAGGATCTTGGCGGCCCATCCCAGATGGGTCTCCAGGATCTGGCCCAGGTTCATACGGGAGGGAACCCCCAGCGGGTTGAGTATCATGTCCAGCGGCCGGCCGTCCGCCAGATAGGGCATATCCTCGACCGGGACGATCTTGGCCAGCACCCCCTTGTTGCCGTGGCGCCCGGCCAGCTTGTCGCCCACCATCAGCCGGCGCTTGCGGGCCACGAAGACCTTGACCAGTTTGATGACATCGGCCGGCAGCTCGTCGCCCCGCTCCACCTTCTCCTTCTCTATCTGGATGTCGGCCTGGACCGATTCGATGGCTTTCCGGGCGGACTCCACCAGCTTGACGGCCTTCTGATTGAGGGCCTTGTCCTCGCAGATCTCGCCCAGCTCCTCCAGGTCCACGAACTTGATGTCGTGCAGCACCGACTCCGACAGCCGCTGTCCCTTGCGGGCGATCAGCTTTTCGCCGTGCTTGAGGGTGATGTTGCAGGTCTGGTCCGCCAGCAACTCCCTGATCCGGCGGTCGCGCTCCACCTTGATCCGGTCGATCTGCTTCTTGGCCTCCTTCTGGATCTCCTCTATCTTTCTCTTCTCCTCATGGGAGGAGCGGCGGTCCTGGCTCTTGCGGGAGAAGACCTTGACGTCGCATACCACGCCGTCCATGCCGGGAGGGGCCTTGAGCGAGGTATCCTTGATGTCTCCGGCCTTGTCGCCGAATATGGCCCTTAACAGTTTTTCCTCGGGAGTGGGTTCGGTCTCGCCCTTGGGGGTGACCTTGCCCACCAGGATATCGCCGGCCTCCACCCGGGCCCCTATCCGGATGATGCCGTTCTCATCCAGGTCCTTGAGGGTGTCCTCGCCCACGTTGGGTATCTCCCGGGTGATCTCCTCCGGACCCCGCTTGGTGTCCCGGACGAAACACTCGAAGCTCTCGATATGGACCGAGGTGAAGCGGTCCTCCTTGACCATCCTCTCGCTGATGATGATGGCGTCCTCGAAATTGAACCCGGCCCAGGGCATGAAGCCCACCAGGCAGTTGACCCCCAGGGCCAGCTCGCCCTGATCGGTGGATGAACCGTCGGCGATCACTTCGCCCTTCTTGATGGTATCGCCTTCTTTGACGATGGGCCGCTGATTGATGCAGGTATCCTGGTTGGAGCGTCTGAATTTTGTAAGATGGTATATATCCAGCTGGCTGTCCTTTAAAAAATCCACCTCTGCCACATCCGGGCGGGAGGGCCGGATATAGATGGTATCGGCGGTCACCTTCTCCACCATTCCGTCCCGGCGGCACTGGACCATGGTTCCGGAGTCAACCGCGGCCTTGCCCTCCAATCCGGTGCCGATGATCGGGGACTCGGTCCGCAGCAGCGGCACCGCCTGGCACTGCATGTTGGAGCCCATCAGGGCCCGGTTGGCGTCATCATGCTCCAGAAACGGTATCAGGGCGGCCGAAAGGCTCACCAGCTGCTGGGGGGAGACATCCATGTAATCCACTTCCGGGGGCTTCACCCGGGGGAAAATCTCCCGGTGCCGGCACAGGGCCAGATCCACCGCCAGCCGGTCCTTGTCATCGATGGCGGTGTTGGCCTGGGCGATGGTGTATTGGTCCTCGGTATTGGCCGATAAATATTCGATCTCCCCGGTCAGCTTCCCGCCCTTGACCTTGCGGTAGGGGGTCTCCAGAAAACCCAGGTCGTTGACCTTGGCATAGCAGGCCAGGCTGGCGATCAGTCCTATGTTCGGGCCTTCCGGAGTTTCGATGGGGCACAGCCGGCCGTAATGGGTATAGTGCACGTCGCGCACCTCGAAGCCGGCCCTCTCCCGGGTCAGGCCGCCCGGCCCCAGGGCCGAAAGCCTCCGCTTGTGCCGGAGTTCGGCCAGCGGATTGGGCTGGTCCAGGAACTGCGACAGCTGGGAGGAGCCGAAGAAGGTGTTGATGGTGGAGGAGATGATCCTGGAGTTGACCAGATCATGCGGCGTGATGGCATCGCTGCCGTCCCACAATGACATCCTCTCCCGGGCCATCCGGGCCATCCGGGACAGGGCCACCGAGAACTGCGCGGTCACCAGCTCGCCCACCCGAAGCACCCGGCGGTTTCCCAGATGGTCGATATCGTCGATCATCCCCTGGTTGGCCCGCAGGCCCAGCAGATAGCGGATGACCTCCACGAAATCCTTGGGGCTCAGCACCGTGCTGCTGGAGAGATCCATCTCCAGACGGCGGTTCAGCTGGTAGCGCCCCACCCGCTTCAGGTCGTAATGCTTGCGATCGAAGAACAGGCGGTCGATGACGCTTTTGGCCAGCTCCGGGCTGATGGCATCGCCGGGATGGAGGATGTTGTATATCTTGGACAGGGCGTCCTCCTTGACGCCCTTGTTGTTGTCGGCCAGCATGGTCCGGGGTATGATGGCTGAATCCTTGGTCGGATCGATGGCCACCACCTGGACGCTGTCGATCTTGGCCAGCCGCAAAGTGGCCAGTATCTCCGGGGTGACGATGTGGCCGGCCTCGGCCAGCACCTCGCCGCTCTTGGGCGCCACCACATCGCCAAAGAGATACCTCCCCAGTATCTGCTTGTCGGCGCTGATGGGCAGGCTCTCCCCCTTATGGAACAGGCCCAGGATATCCTTGTTCTGGGGAAAGCCCACCGCCCGCAGCAGCAGGGTGGCGTGGAATTTGCGGTGTTTGTCTATGGAGACCCACAGCAGGTCCTTGGGATCGATCATGAATTTGATCCAGGAGCCGCGGTAGGGGATGATCTCGGAGGTGTAGATGCGCTTGCCCGAGGGGTGGGACTTCTCGGCAAAGAACGCTCCGGGGGAACGATGCAGCTGGCTGACCACCACCCGCTCGGCTCCGTTGATGACAAAGGTGCCGATATCGGTCATCAGTGGAAGCTCGCCCAGAAAGACCTCCTTCTCCACCACTTCCTTGGGGGGGGCTTTGGGATCGGAGGTGTCTTTGACCACCAGGCGCAGCACCGCTTTCAGCGGGGCGGCGTAGGTCATGTCGCGGTCATGGCACTCCGGAATGGCATAGCGCGGCTTGCCCAGGCTGTAGGAGACGAACTCCAGCGACAGCCGGTTCTGGGGATCCTCGATGGGGAATATCTCGTTGAATATGGCCTGCAGGCCCTCGTTTCTTCTCTTGGCGGGAGGGGCATCCTCCTGGAGGAAATCCTTGAACGAGCTGACCTGCATATCCAGCATATTGGGCAGTTGAATGCCCGATTGGATCTTGGAATAGTCTTTTCTCTTTACCTGCTTCAAGGTGGTGCTCCTTAATTAGGCTTAACGGACCGACCGGCGGGAAACTCCCCCGGTGCAAAAAAATAATCGACCCGGCTAAAGGCCGCTAAAAACAGCGTTTGATGGAACCGCTTAATCTCCCGGCACCACATCCGGGAACGGCCCCATCAAACGCACTGGGGACAGGAGGCCGGAGGCAACCACTGCCTCCGGTCCCCCGTTTATGTGTCGATTAAAAAATAGTCTGGGATTACTTCAACTCTACGGTAGCCCCGGCGGCCTCTAAGATATCCTTGATCTTCTTGGCCTCGTCCTTGGCAACGCTTTCCTTTACCGGCTTGGGGGCGCTCTCCACCAGGTCCTTGGCTTCCTTCAGGCCCAGGCTGGTGATGCCCCGGACTTCCTTGATCACCTGGATCTTCTTGTCTCCGCTGGAGACCAGGATCACGTCAAAGCTGGTCTTTTCCTCGGCCGGGGCGGCGGCGGCGCCGGGCATGGCGGCCATGGCGGCCATCGGGGCGGCGGCCTTGACGTCAAATTTTGCTTCCAAAGCCTTGACCAGTTCCGAAAGTTCCAGTACGGTCATGGATTCGATAGCTTCCATTATGGTTTGTTTCTTGTCCGACATTTTACAATGCTCCTTTTTATTCCTGATTGTTTTTTATTTTCGTTTGGCTTTTTTAAAACGGTTACTTGGCTTCCCTCTGCTTGGCTATGGCATCCACCGTGCCCACGAACTTCTGAATGATCCCGCCCAGGGCCCCCACCAGGCCGTTGATCGGGGACTGCATGGCGGATAATATCTGGGATATCAGCACTTCGCGGCTGGGCAGCAGGGCCAGCTGCTTGACCTGCTTGACATCAACCATCTTGCCCTCAACAACACCCATCTTGACCGATGGTTTGTCGTCGTCCTTGGCGAACTCCACCAGGATCTTGGCCGGAATGATGGGGTCCTTGACGCCGAAGGCCAGTCCGGTGGGACCGGTCAGGTAATCCAGCAGCATCTCCATCCCGGCGTTCTTGGCCGCCAGCTGGGCCAGGGTGTTCTTGACCACCTGGTATTCCACTGAAGCATCCCTCAGTTTTTTCCGCAGTTCGGTGGCCCGGACCACATCCAACCCCGTGAAATCGGTCAGGTAGATGGCCTTGGCTTCCTTCATCTTCTCGGTCAGTTCCTGGACTATCTTTTCTTTTTCCTGTTTTATCATCGTTTGGTCCTCACTTTCCTGTATTGGCCAGCTCGGTCAGAGCGATTTTGACCCCGGGGCTCATGGTGGCCGATATCGACAGGCTCTTGATGTAGGTCCCCTTGGCCGACGACGGCCTGGCCCGGATCACTTCATTAACCACCGCCCTGGCGTTGCCCACCAGCTGGTCGGTCTCGAAGGATTTCTTGCCCACCGGAAGGTGCAGATTGCCCTGCTTGTCCAGCCGGTATTCGATCTTGCCGCCCTTGGATTCCTTGACCGCCTTGGCCACGTCGAAGGTGACGGTTCCGGTCTTGGGGTTGGGCATCAGCCCCCGGACGCCCAGGATCTTGCCCAGCTTGCCCACCTGGCTCATCATATCGGGAGTGGCGATAGCCACATCGAAGTCGGTCCAGCCCTCGGTGATTTTTTTGATCAATTCTTCGGAGCCGAAATAATCCGCCCCGGCATCCCGGGCCTCGATCTCCTTTTCGCCCTTGGCGAAGACCAGCACCCGGACCTTTTTGCCGGTGCCGTGGGGCAGCAGGACCGTCCCCCTTAGGTTCTGATCGGATTTCTTGGGGTCCAGCCCGGTCTTCATCGACAGCTCCATGGTCTCGTCGAACTTGGCATAGGCCGTCTGCTTGACCATCTCCATTGCCTCGGCCAGGGTGTATTCCTTGACCGCTTCAATTTTTTTGAGCGAGTTGTTGTACTTTTTCCCTCTTTTCATTTTCTCCTTTCTGGTTACTAACGAAGACAGCGCGGGTGATCCCTGAAATCCCACCCTGGCTCCTCCCAGCGGGATTGGTGTTTTAACTTATATCTAGTCGGTTGATTAATTGCCTATCTCTATGCCCATGCTGCGGGCGGTGCCCTTGACCATCATCATGGCGGCCTCCACATTGGCGGCGTTCAGGTCGGCCATTTTCTTGGTGGCGATCTCCTTGACCTGGGCCTCGGTCACCGTGCCCACCTTATTGCGGTTGGGAACACCGGAACCCTTGGCCAGCCCGGCGGCCTTTTTCAGCAATACCGCGGCCGGCGGGGTCTTGGTGATGAAGGAAAACGACCGGTCCTTGTATACCGTGATCACGCAGGGGATGATCAGTCCTTCCTGGCCGGAGGTCTTGGCGTTGAACTGCTTGCAGAATTCCGGGATGTTGACGCCGTGCTGTCCCAAAGCCGGGCCCACCGGGGGCGCCGGATTGGCCTGTCCGGCCGGGACCTGTAGTTTTACCATTGCGGTTACAATCTTTGCCATATCTTCTCTCTTGGTTTATTGTATTTTTCTGTCACAGACTGTTTATCTGCATGGAATCGAGCTCCACCGGGGTGGTCCGCCCGAAGATGGTCACCATCACCCTGACCTTTCCGTGTTCGCTGTCTATCTCTTCGATGATGCCGGTAAAACTGGCGAACGGCCCGTCGATGATCTTGATGGTTTCGCCCTTCTGATAGGGTATCACCACCGGCCCCTGACGCTTCTCCCCGTCCATCCGGGATATCAGGCGCTGGGCCTCGGAATCCCTCATGGGCTGCGGTTTGCGCCTGGTGCCCAGGAAGCTGGTTACGCCGGGAGTGGTGGAGACCACGTTCCAGACCTCGTCGGTCATGTCCATCTCCACCATCAGGTAGCTGGGAAAGAGCTGTTTGGCTGTGGTCTTCCGACGCCCCTTCTTGATCTCGGTGACATCCTCGGTGGGTATCAGCACCCGCCCGATCTTGTCCTGAAGGCCGTAGCGCAGGGCGGCCGACTCCAGGGCCGCTTTGACCCGGTTCTCGTGGCCGGCGTAGGTATGTATGACGTACCAGTGCATTGCCATTTAAAATCGGCCCAGAAAGAATGTCAACCCCACCGACAGCAGCCGGTCGATGACCCCGATAAAAGCGGTCACCACCAGCGACACCACGCCCACCACGATGGTGGACTGGACCAGTTCCTCGCGGCTGGGCCAGCTGACCTTGGTGAACTCGACCCTGACGTCCTTTACGAACTGTATTATTTTATTGAACATAGGCTGCCCTTCCCTTCGTTTGTTCCGGTCCCTTATTTCCTAAAACCGAATGGCAGGCCAGGAGGGACTTGAACCCCCAGCATCCGGTTTTGGAGACCGGCGCTCTACCATTGGAGCTACTGGCCTTCGCCTTTGGATTATCTGGTTTCCTTATGAGCGGTATGCTTTTTGCAGAACCGGCAGTATTTCTTATACTCCACCCGGTCGGGGTGTTTGCGCTTGTTCTTGGTGTTGTTATAATTCCGGCGTTTGCAGTCCACGCAGGCCAAGGTGATTATCTCTCGCATTTCATTATCCGATTCTTTAATTTCCGATTAACTACTTGCCTGTTTGCGATTTTCCAAACAGTTATTCCATTATCTCGGTGACGGTCCCGGCGCCCACTGTGCGGCCGCCCTCGCGGATGGCGAACTTCAGGCCCTTCTCCATGGCGATGGGGGTCAGCAGGTCGCCCTCGATGGTGACGTTGTCCCCCGGCATGATCATCTCCACCCCCTTGGGAAGGCTCAAATTGCCGGTGACGTCGGTGGTCCTGAAGAAGAACTGGGGCCGGTAGCCGGTGAAGAACGGGGTATGCCGTCCGCCCTCCTCCTTGGTCAGCACGTACACCTCGCCCTTGAACTTCTTATGGGGGGTGATG
Organism: Candidatus Edwardsbacteria bacterium; assembly: GCA_031082425.1. Classification (NCBI taxonomy): domain Bacteria; phylum Candidatus Edwardsiibacteriota; species Candidatus Edwardsiibacteriota bacterium. The sequence goes on from JAVHLB010000006.1 coordinate 208,740, forward strand.
CTCTTGGGGGCCGCCAGCACCATCCCCCGCTCCAGGTCAGTCTTCTCGATGCCACGCAGCAGAACCCCGACGTTGTCCCCGGCCTGGGCGTCGTCCATCAGCTTCCGGAACATCTCCACCCCGG
>JAVHLB010000007.1 GCA_031082425.1 Candidatus Edwardsbacteria bacterium
CTTCGATGATGGGCGAGGCGAAGCTATTGTTGGTATCCAGCTGGATCACGTAAGATACCTCCGAGGCCTTGGCCGCAGGCGATGCCTTCTTGGCCACCTCGGTCCAGCTGCAGACCACGGTGTCAGACAGCTGCCAGGAGTTGTCGGCCGGCAGCGCCAGTGACGGGATCGCCGGATCTGTGACGTCGATCTCCAGGTTCCAGACCGTGGTCACCGGCCCCTGATACCCGTAGATGTCCACCGCCCGCACCCGCCAGTAGTACATGGTATCGGCCGACGGAAGCGCCGCAATAAAAGCGGTGTCGCTCACCAGGGTGTCCAGGCAATAGGTTGACAGGCCGCTGTCGGCCGAGACCTGCAGCTGGTAGCCGCCGATGGCATAGGTTCCGGCCGTGGCATTGGTCCAGGTAAAGCTTACCGTGCTGTCGCCCAGCAGGGTATCCTTGGGCGGAAAGATCTTGGCAATGGCAGCAGGCGGCTCACTGGTGGAGTACCAGTCGGTGACCTTGCCGAAGACATCGGAGCCGGTGTTCCCGTTCTTCCCGTAGAAGGTGAAGAACAGCCGGTCCCCGGTGGCCGCCAGGTTGCTGGCGCCCCAAGTGTACAGCCAGTTCCAGTTCAGGCTGTCGATCACGACTTCGTTGCCCCCCTGCGGCAGGCCGCCCAGGTAACGCTGGCTGATCAGCCAGCATCGGTTGCTGCTGCTGTTGCAGCCGTACCAGGTCACCGCGTACCGGCTGCCGTCGGGAGAGACCGCCACCGACGGCTCTTCTTGATCGAAGGCCGGGTCGGTGCTGATCAGGAAATTGGTGTCCACCTTCTGTCCCACCGCGTCCAGGTACTGCCCGAAGACGGCGTAGTTGCCGGCGCGGTTATCGTACCAGGTGGCCAGGAATCCGCTGTTGGTCCCGGCGATGGAGGGTTCGTACTGATCGGCGTCCACGCTGTCGCCGATCTCGATCCGTCCTCCGGCCAGGCTGCCGTCCCATAGCATCCTCCGGCCGTAAATATAATAATTATTATTGCCCTCCAGGTATTCTTCCCAGACCACCACCAGCCCGCTGTCGGTGGCTGCTGCGCAGGGGTAGTAAGCATAGGGATAACTGGCGCTGGTGTCGGTTATAACGCAGGTTGAACCGATGCTATCGCCATTGGTCCTGAAAAGCCGGCCGTAGATGTTGGGATAACTCCAGCTGGGGTCGTATGCATACCAGAACACCCCGAACCCGCTGTCGTTGGAGGCAATGGACAAATTGTAATCATTGTAGCCGGCCGCCGTCCCGGATACCAGGTAATTCCCGCCCACCGGGCTCCCGGAGGCATCCAGGCGCTGCCCGTAGATGTCATAATCATTGTCGTTGCGGTAGTCGTACCAGGCCACCAGATAGGAGCCGTCGGCCAGGCAGGCCGCCTTGGGATCGTAGGCGTAACGGTAACCGGAATTATAGGCGGTGTCGGAGAGCAGGAAGTCCGGGGTCAGGGCGTTGCCGTTTTGATCGTACAGCCGGCCGAAGACATCGCAGATGTTCCAGCTGCCGTCGTCAAAACGGAAATCGTACCATACCACCAGGAAATTTCCATCCGGGCCGGCCGCCACCGAGGGGTCGTACTGGTCGTGCAGGCCGAAAATGCTGTCGCAGGCAAAGAAGTTGCCGCCGATGGCAGACAGGGTGGTATCGAAGCACTGGCCGTATCTTTCCCCGTTGCCGAGGTTCGAATTCCGCTGGTCCATCCACACCAGGGCCCAGCCGCTGTCGCCGGCCACCGCCTTGGTGTTATACTGCCATTGGCCGGAGGCGTCATCATTGAGCATCACCTGGCCGCCCAGGGTGTCGCCGTTGGGCTTGAACCACTGGGCGAAAACATCGCCGTTCCCGTTGCGGTCGTCATGCCAGCTTACCACCGTCTGCCCCCGGCGGTGGGCTATGGAGGGGGTCTGCGCGGAGGCGATGGTGCTGGTCACCTGGGAATTCCCCCCCAGGGCCGCGCCCAGGGTGTCGTATCTCTGCAGGTATATGTCGTAATAGCTGCCGCTTCGGTAATCATACCAGACCACGGTGAATCCGCTGTCGGTGCCGCAGACCTTTGGCTCGGATCTATACCACGCGGAAATGTCGTTGACCGTGAACTCCGGCCCGATGGTATCCCCGCCGGCGGAGTAGATCCTGGCGTAGATGTCGTCATTGCCGCTGCGCCGGTCCAGCCAAACGGCCACAAAGCCCTGCCCGGTCCGGCTGATGTCAACCTGATACTTGTCGTTGCTGGTGTTGCCTGTCATAAAGCTGGCGGTTCCCAGGGGGATCCCCAGGGTATCCAGCAATCTCAGGTGGACGTTGTAGTTCAGGCCGTTGCGCCACTCCTCCCAGTCCACGGCGAACCCGCTGTCGGTGGCGGTTATGGCCGGCCGGTATTTGGCGCTGATCCCGTCGTTATCATCCACCCGGTAGGTGCCGCCCAGGGGGCTGCCCCCGGCGTCAAACCGCCGGCAATAGATCCGGGCATAGCCGTCATCCACCCGGTAATCGTCCCAGACAATGACAAAAGTGCCGTTGTCCCCGATGGCTATCGCTGGACTTTCCTGGGATGTACCATAGGCATCGGCCGCTTGGGCCGGGCCCAGGGGAAGGCCCTGCCGGCTGAAACGTTGAAGATAAATATTGTCGTATCCGGTCCGCCCATCCACCCAGACGCTTATTACGGTGCCGTCCTCCTGCATGGCGGCCGCGCCGTAGTTTCGCCCATAGTTGAACGGCAGGCTGTCGGTGTTGATCCTGAATTCCGGCGCCACCACGCCTTTTACCGCCGGGGCGGCAATGGCCGGGCTGCCCTTGGCCGTCCGGGCCGGCCGCTGGGGCCGTTCCGGCCTTTGGTACCGGGCCGGAGGCACATTCTTTTTGTGGCTGTCCCTTTTGCCGGACTGCTGCGTTATGACCGGGGCTTGGTTTTGGTAACCGGGGATGTTGGCCAGTTTCGGGCCGGCCGGCTGTTTTGGCGGCACCGGAACTGCCGGCGACTGGGCGGCCAATGCTGCCAGTGCCAGGAGGGTGGCCCACCTGAGATGTCTCATTCGGTTGCTCCTTGGTTGTATTACGGTTTTGGTTTATTTTGGTTTTTTATTGTTTGCAGTATCAATGTCCGGTAATTTTATCTTACAAACGGGTTTAAGTCAAGGGTGCGAAGCGTCCACTCTAATGCATCCTGTCGGCCCGGATTTAAAAGAAAACAGGGCCGCCCCAAAGGGGCGGCCCTTTGTGGATATTAGATATTTACCTGACAATCATCAGCTTCCTGGTGGAAACAAAGTCTCCAGCTTTAAGCTGGTAGAGATATACCCCGTTGGGCAGGGCCTTGTCGTTCCAGCTGATCTGGTGATACCCGGCCGGCTGGGCGCCCTGGTCGAATTTCTTGACCGTCTGGCCCACCACGTTGTACACCGTCAGGCTGACCTTGGATTCTTTCGGCAGCTGGTACTTGAATACAGCCTGTCCTCTTGAGGGATTGGGATAGGCCTGACCCAAAGCATAAACCTTTGGAATCGAACCGGCCGGCCGGCCGGCCACGCCGGTCAGGTTGTACAACCAAACCGTCCTCGACACGCTTTGAACCCAATTGAAATCGTGAGCATGATCCCGGGCGCTGACCGAATAAGAAACTATCAGGCTGTCTCCCGCGGTCAGCACCTGGGCCGGGATGCTGGCGGCAAAGGTATCGGCCGTGGTCCTGTTCATGGCCACGCTGTCCCCGTCGTAATGCAGAAAGGCCGAAGAAATGCCGGAGAAATCCCGGAGGACCGCTTTCACCGGGTAGGGCCCGTAGCCGCCGATGGAATCCGCGTCATCCGGCAGGCTGTCCCACCAGGCGATGGTGGGCGGAACATTGTCCAGGTAATAGATGGGGTAGGTCAGCAGGTTGCCGGTCATGGCCGTGCCCAGTCCCAGGTTGTTGGTGGTGCCGCTTTGCGACAAGGGAACGATGTTGAGGTAATTCAGGCCCCACAGCAGCGAATCGCTGCTCCAGGCATAGGTCCAGTCGACCGTCTTGCCGGATCCGTTCACCAAAGCCTGGTGCCAGGTCTCCTGCCCGGTCATCCATTTATCCAGCACATGGTCCAGGGTGATCCAGTTGGGCGGCCAGTTCACCGAGGCCGTGCCGGTGATATATGGCCGGTGGACATAGCTGCGGTGGTTGGTGCTGCTGTCGACGACTGCCGTTATGCCGGTGTCCCACTCCCGAACCGCATCGATCACCGTCACGCTGCTGCCGCCGTTGTTCACCACGTAGATCCTGTTGCTTGCCGGGTTCACCGCCAGGTCGCAGGGGGCCGGGCCGGCGGCTATGGCGCAGGTCATATTGGTGGCCCCGTCGATCACCGTCAGGCTGTCGTTGCCGGCGTTGGCCACGAAGATCATGTTGCTTACCGGGTTCACCGCCACGTCATAGGGCGATGGTCCGGTGGCCACCGTCGTGGTTCCGTTGGTGGCCCCGTCGATCACCGTGACGCTGGCGCTGCCTTCGTTGGCTACGTAGATCCTGTTGGTCAGCGGATTGACCACCACCGCCCGGGGTTTGGCGCCCACGATCACTGTAGCGGTGTCGTTGCCGGGACCGCTGATCACCGTCATGCTGGAGTCGTTGTAGTTGGCCACGTAAGCCTTGTTGGTCATCTGGTTCACCGCCACCGCCCGGGGATTGGCGCCCGCCCATACGGTGGCCGTGCCGTTGGTGGCTCCGTCGATCACCGTCACGTTGGCATTGCCGTAGTTGGCCACATATATCTTGTTGGTGGCCGGATTGACCGCCAGGGCGAAGGGGCCCGAGCCGGTGGCCACGGTGGCGGTGTCGTTGGTGGCCCCGTCTATCACCGTCACGCTGGAGTTGTTGCCGTTGGCCACGTAGACTTTATTTGTCACCGGGTTCACCGCCACCGCCCGGGGGGTGGTCCGGGTGGGCACCGTGATGGTTCCGCCGCTGGCTCCGTCGATCACCGTGACATTGTTGTCGTAGTAGTTCGCCACGTATGCCTTGTTGCTTACCGGGTTGACCGCCACCGCCCAGGGGGTGTCCCCGGCCGCCACCAGCGTGGTGTCGCCGGTGGCCCCGTCGATCACCGTGACGTTGTCGCTGTTGGTGTTGGTCACGTAGACTTTATTAGTTACCGGGTTCAGCGCCGCATCATTGGGGATGGAGGGGAAGGTTCCCGAGGCCACGGTGGCCGTGGCGTAATGGCCGCCGTCTATCACGGTCATGTTGTCGCCCATATGATTGATGCTGTAGATCTTATTGGTGGCCGGGTTGACCACGATGGCCTGGGGCCAGGTAAGGTTACCGGTGGAGATGTTGGTTATGGCATGGGTGACCCCGTCGATCACCGTCACGCTGTCGCCGGTGTCGTTGGCGGTGTAGATCTTGTTGGTGACCGGATTCACCGCTATGGCCTGGGGAGACGACCCCAGGGCCACTCTGGTCTTGGCGTGGGTGGCCCCGTCGATGACAGTTACGCTGTTGTCATTATAGTTGGCCGCGTAGATCTTGTTGGTCACCGGATTCACCGCCAGGGCTTGGCCTTCGCCATCCAATAACACGGTGCTGGTGTCGCTATGGTTGTCCCCGGCCACCATCACCAGACGGCCGTCGCCCCTGGTGGCATAGACCTTGTCGGTGGAGGGGTTAACCGCCACCGCAAAGGTGTAGGTTCCGCTGGGAGCTATGTTGATATTCTCCGTCCAATTATCAATACCGGACAACTCGGTCAGGTAATGGCTGCCGGCGTTGGCCACGTAGATCATGTCGGTCACTGTGTTGACGGCTATGGCGTAGGGCACGTCCCTTCCGGTCACATTCACCGCGGAATTATCGCTCCCGTCGATCACCGTGATGTTGGCGCTGCCCTCGTTTGCCACGTAGATCTTGTTGGTCATGGGATTCACCGCTATGGCCCGGGGATTGGTTCCGGTCGCCACGGTGGCGGTGGCATGGGTGGCCCCGTCGATCACCGTTACGCTGTTGTCGTCATAGTTGGCCGTGTAGATCTTGTTGGTATAAGGGTTGACCGCCAGGGCTATGGGGTACTGGCCCACCCTCACTCTGGTCGCAGACAGGGTGGCCCCGTCTATTATGGTGACGCTGTCGGCGTACCGGTTGGCCACGTAGATCTTGTTGGTGACCGGGTTCACCGCACCGGCCACCGGCCAGGAGCCGGCTTTTATGGTGGCGGTGGCCCAGTCGGCCCGGCAGGTCGCCGCACCGCCCAGAAGCGTTGCCAGCAAGGCTAAAAACGGGATGATTATTTTTTTCATATCTATTCCTTGTGAATTATGTTTTCAGGGAAAGCGCCATCAGTTTTTGATGATCCATTGTGAACATTTATGTTATCTTAAAACCACCCTAAATGCAAGATGAATTTCATTATGCCAGATAAAAGGGGCCGCCCCTTTGGGGCGGCCCCTTGGCGGATAGATCAATTTGTCCTTGGATCTGAGATCGATTCATACCATCACCTGAACTCCGGGCTGATCAGGAAGAACAGCAGGCCCAGGGCCGCCAGCACATACATGGCCGGGGCTATGGTCCTGGCCCGGCCGGTCAGGGCCTTGATCAGGACGTAGGATAGGAAGCCCAGGGTGATCCCGTTGGAGATGCTGTAGGTGAAGGGCATGGCGGCGATGGTGATGAAGGCCGGCACCGCCTCGGAGTAGTCGCTGAAATCTATCTTCAGCACCGGCTCCATCATCATGATGCCCACTATGATCAGGGCCGGGGCCACCGCCGCCGCCGGGACCAGGCCCACCAGCGGAGCCGCGGCCATGGCCGCCAGAAACAGCAGCCCGGTGACCACTGAGGTCAGCCCGGTCCTTCCGCCCTCCTCCACCCCGGCCGCGCTCTCGATGAACGAGGTCACGGTGGAGGTTCCGGCCAGGGCCCCCACGACCGGGCCCAGGGAATCGGCCAGCAGCACCCGTCCCACCCGGGGGATCTTGCCCTGGTCGTCCAGGAACTTCGCCTTGACCGACACCCCGATGATGGTCCCGGCCGTGTCGAAGAAGTCCACGAACAGCAGGGTGAAGATCAGGGCGGCGAACTGCCAGCGCAGGGCGCCCAGGATGTCCAGCTGGAAAAAGGTGGGGCTAAGCGAGGGGGCCAGCAGGCTAAGCCCGGCTCCGTCGGGCCGGAAGGCGGGGATGAGGCCGAGAAGCGTGCCCGCCGCGATCCCGATCAGGATGGCCCCCTTGACCTTCCTGGTCAGCAGGATGGTGGTGATGATGATCCCGACCGAGGCCAGCAGCACCTGGGGCCAGACCTGGGGGCTGGCGAAGCGGGAGATGGTGACGAAGGTGGCCGGATGCGGGGCGATGATGCCGGCGTTGGCGAAGCCGATGAAGGTCAGGAACAGGCCGATCCCGGCGCTGATGGCGCATTTCAGGGAAAAGGGGATGGCGTCTATCACGATCTCGCGCAGCTTGGTCATGGTGACCAGCAGGATGATCACCCCCTCGATGAAGAAGAAACCCAGCCCGATCCGCCAGTCGATCCCCATCCCGGCGCAGATGCCGTAGGCGAAGTAGGCGTTGATGCCCATGCCGGGGGCCAGGGCTATCGGGTAGTTGGACAGCAGTCCCATGGCGATGGTGATCAGCCCCGAAGCCAGGCAGGTGGCCAGGGTCACCGCGCCCTTGTCCATCCCGGCGGCCGCCAGGATCATGGGATTGGCGGCGATGATGTAGGACATGGCCATGAAGGTGGTGATCCCGGCCAGGATCTCGGTCCGGACGTTGGTCCGGTTCTCCTTCAGTTTGAAGAGCCTGTCAAGCAAGGTCATCTCCTTGTTCGGGTGTTATTTTTTGAAAGTTTCAAGATAGAGGGCTACCGCCACCATCAGGTAGGCGATGATCCTGACGGCTATCAACAGGGACTCCATCCGGATCTGCAGGTCGAAAATGGTGGCCAGGTGGGTGCCTCCGAACAGGCCGAAGGCCAGGCCGACCATCAAAGCGGTCCGGTTCTTTTTATTCCGGTAGCCCCAGATGCCGAATCCCAGGATGACCAGGCATAAAATAAGGTTGATCAGGTATATCAGTTTGACAGCTTCGATCATGGGACCTCCTCGTTTATTATATTGTGTGGACAAGTTATTGATGCCGCAGAAAACCTTCCCTGCGGCATCGTTATGATGAACTCTTCCCTTAGTCCTTGGAGCCGGCCTTGACGGCGGTCCGCGGCTTGGGCTTGCCGGAGGTCTTTTTAAGCGCCTTCAATACCACCTTGGGCTTGCTTCCGCTTTCCAGATATATCACCTCGATCTGGGTGCCGGAGATGATGTCCCCGAAGCCGTATCCGTCATCGTGCTCGGCGGTGTAGAATTTCTTGCCGTCGCGGGAGATGATCCCGGAGAAGGCCTCGGTGGTATCCACCCCCAGCAGGTTCCAGGCCTTGTAACCGGTGATCATGCGACCCTTCTGCTCCTCGACGACAAAGGTGTATTGGGATGACTGGACGTGCCCCCGGTCTTTGTGGTGGGAGACGGTCGAACCCTCCCAGGTGCCTACCAGATTGGGCTGGGGGCTTTTCTGGGTCCAGGCGGTCATGGCAAAAGCCAACCCGATAAGAACCACGATGGCTACCAGTAATTTTTTCATGGGTTTCCTTTCGATAATGATTGTTATTGGTTTATATTTTTAATGGATTTCATTACATCAACATTTTGTCATGTTATCTTAAAAGAGAAATAAAAGCAAGAAATATTTGGCATTACAATAAAAAAGCCCATCTGATTGACGGGCTTGGAACTTGTGATATTAAAAAACGGTCTTTAATATTTTGCCGGCCCGGACAATATCCCCATCACTTGCATCCAGGTGGGTCACCGCCCGCAGCTTGGTGGTTCCGAAGGGTATAACCCACAGGCCCTTTAGGGCCAGCTTCTTCATGGCCTGCTCGGAATTCATGCCGGTCCGTTTGATGTCAAAAACGATTATATTGGTCTGCACGCTCGTCAGATCGATTTTGATCTTTGATATTTGAGAAATCATCCGGCCCAGCATCTTGGCCCTCCTGTGGTCATCGGCCATCCTTTTGATATTATGCTTCAGGGCATAAAGACCCGCCCCGGCCAAAATTCCGGATTGGCGCATGCCACCGCCCAGCATCTTGCGGTTACGGGCCGCCCCGGCAATGAATTTTTTTTCTCCGGCCAGCACCGAGCCCACCGGGCAGCCCATCCCCTTGGAGAAGCAGACCATCACCGAGTCGAAATACCTGGCGTAATCTTTCAGAGCAATCCCGCTGGCCACCGAGGCATTCCACAGGCGGGCCCCGTCCAGATGCATTTTGATCCCCTGCTTTTTGCCTATGGCCGATATCTTTTTGATCTCATCCAGCGGATAGACCGTCCCGCCCGCCCGGTTGTGGGTGTTCTCCAGGCAGACCAGGGTCGTTTTGGGCTGATGGATATCCTCGGGCCTGATGGCCTCCTGTATCTGCTCGGCAGACATCACCCCGCCCGGCCCGGTCAGGGCGTTGAACTGCACCCCGGACATCACCGCCGCCCCGGCCACCTCGTAGCGGAAGATGTGCGATTCGTAATCCAGGATCACCTCGTCCCCCGGCCGGGTATGGGCCATGATGGCCAGCTGGTTTCCCATGGTGCCGGAGGGCACGAACAGCCCGGCCTCCTTGCCCAGCAGTCTGGCGGTCTGGTTTTGCAGCTTGATGACGGTGGGGTCGTCGCCCAGCACGTCGTCGCCCAGCGGCGCGGCCATCATGGCCTTGATCATGGACGGGGTGGGCCGGGTGACGGTATCGGAACGCAGGTCTATTATCTTCATCTTGATTTATTGTTTGAGTTTTTAGTTTTTCGCGGTTTGAAATGATACCCGAATTTAGCTGAAAAGATAAACGGAATTTTGGAATCTATGAATCTACGACTGGTGGCGATTTCTAAAGAAAAGGTATATCCGCTCAGAGACATATTGCTTATACCTATTGGGATATAAAAATCATAATTGGTTTTGGGTTCTGTAACATTCCACCCTGCTTTATAAAATACATCGCTACCTGGTAACGGGGGTATTGCCGTTACCAAAACTCCAGTATATAATGTGGTCCTCATATTTCTTTGCCCTCTGAAATGATATTTTGGTCCGGCATAATAACCCCAAATACCGCCGCCTGCTTCAATGTTCAATATGGGCAATATAAAATAATCTAACGACGCCGAAACAAGTATTGTCGGGCCGCCCAAATTCAAACTTAAACCCATAGGCCTTTTAACCCTCGGGTTCTCAACCGCAAAACTTGCTGCTTCTTGCGTATATATGACCGAACTAAACAATAGGGCGATTATAAGGAGTTTGTTTTTTTTCATATTTAATTTATTTTCGTTTATGCCATACATGCAGTTTTGGGCGATGAGCCCTTCGCCTCTAAAGTCACACCGCTTCAAACCTTTTCAACCTTTCGAACCTGTCAAACATTCCAATATCTCCTCTGCCGCCCGTCGGGCCGCTCCCGGCTCGCCCAGTAACTGCGGGATCCTGGCCAGTTCGTTGATGACCGCCTGGCGCGGAGGACCGTCTTCCAATAGCATCTTGGCCATCAGGAAGATGGCCCCCGGACGGGCCTCCCACTGCAGGAATTCCGGGACCACCTTCCTGCCCGCCACCAGGTTCACCAGCCCGATGAACGGCAGCTTGACCAAAAGCTTGCCGATGATGAACGACAGGGGATTGGTCCTGTAGATGATGATCATCGGGGTCCCGGCCAGGCCGGTCTCCAGGGTGGCGGTGCCCGAGGCCACCAGCACCAGGCGGCTGTGGACCATCAGGTCGTAGGCCTGGTTTTCTACCAGGGCAACATTGATGTTGCAGCGGTCCAGTTGTTCTTTTATATACTGGCGGTCAATGTGCGGGGCCACCCCCAGCCCAAACTGGATATTCTGATCATCATCATGCAGCAACTGGCAGGCCTGCAGCATGGCCGGCAGGATCTTTTCCACCTCCTGGCGGCGGCTGCCGGGCAGCAGGCCGATCAGAGGGTTTTGTGGGTTCAATCCATACTGCCGGCAGAATTCCTCTTTCCCCAGGGAGGGCTTGACCGTATCCCTCAGGGGGTTCCCCACATACTTGGCCGGCACTTTCAATCGCTGGTAGAATTTCTCCTCGAAGGGCAGGATCACCAGCATCTTCTTTACCAGGCGCCGGATCAACCTGACCCTTCGCCTGCCCCAGGCCCACACCTGCGGGGAAATGTAGTAGACCACCTCGATGCCCGCCTTTCTGGCGATCTTGGCAAAACGCAGATTGAACCCGGGATAATCTATCAGCACCAACAGGTCGGGCTGGCGGCTGACCAGCAGCTCCTCCAGCCTTTTGAAGACCGAACGGATGAACGGCAGATGGGCCAGCACCTCCACAAAGCCCATGAAGGAGAATTCCCTGATGTGGTAGACCAGCTCCATGCCGGCCGCCTGCATGCTCTCCCCGCCGATGCCGTAGATCTCCAGGCCGGGGTCCAGCTTTCGGAGTTCGCGCACCAGCATCCCGCCGTGCAGGTCGCCGGAGGTCTCCCCGGCAATGATCATTATTCTGGTCATAACTGTAGATTCTTTACCGTATGATTTTCAAGTATAGCAGCTATCTGCTTTTCCTGGCAAGCCAAATGTTAAAACGCCCCTCCGGTTTTTCTTGACTAAAAGATGCCCCAGCGGTTATAATCCCACCCATGCATCAATTATTAATGTGGTCCATATTCTCGGTGATGGTGTCGGGAATGCTTTTTATCGATATCTTTGCCACCAGCCACCGTCATCACTCCATGTCCACCCGCAAGGCCCTGTTGTGGAGCATCGTCTGGATAAGCACCGCCCTGCTGTTCTGCCTGGGCATCTGGTATTTTCAGGGCCGGCTGCGGGCCCTGGAATTCCTGACCGGCTATATCATCGAGAAATCCCTGTCGGTGGACAACCTGTTCGTCTTCATCATGATCTTCGCCAGCTTCAAGCTGGGGCCGGAGCGCCAGCCGCTGGTGCTCAAATGGGGCATCCTGGGCGCGGTGGTCATGAGGGTGGTGCTGATCCTGTTCGGGGTGGCCCTGATGCAGGCCTTCCACTGGGTGATCTACGTCTTCGGGGCCATCCTGCTGTTCACCGCCTACCGCATGGCCTTTGACGAAGCCCAGGACATTGAGATCGAAAAGCACCTGATGGTCAGGCTGTCGCGCAAACTGTTTCCCGTCAGCTGCGCCGACAATAAGGAAAAATTCTTCGTCCGGGAGGCCGGAAAACTTTGCGCCACCTCGTTATTCGTGGCCCTGCTGGTGGTGGAGGCCTCGGACCTGGTCTTCGCGGTGGATTCCATCCCGGCGGTGCTGGGCATCACCCGGGACCCCTTCATCGCCATCACCTCCAATATCTTCGCCATCTTGGGCCTGCGGGCCCTGTATTTCCTGCTGGCCAACATCGTCAATAAATTCCGCTTCCTTAATTACGGCGTGGCACTGATCCTGGCCTTTGTGGGGGTCAAGATGATCCTGGCCGATATCTTCCACATCCCCATCGGCCTGTCGCTGGGGGTGATCATCCTTATCTTGGCCGGTTCGATCGTGGCCTCGCTGCTGCTAAAACCCAAAGAATAGCTGTTTCCGGAAGATACCACCTGCGCCCGATAAACCTCCCGGGCGCTTTTTTATTTTCACAAGGGGGTGGCCCGCACCGGTTTTTCGGCCACCGTCAGATAGACCCCGGCCAGTATCAGCAGCCCGCCGAGGGCCTCGAAGACGGTGGGCATCTGCCTTAAAAAAGCCCAGGCCAGCAGGGCCGAGCCCACCGGCTCGGTGATGATCAACATGGCGATCTTGGGGGTGGAGAAATATTTCAGCCCCCAGTTGAAGGCGCTGTGGCCGATCAGCTGCGGTCCCAGGGCCAGCAGTACGAAGAACAGCCAGGTCCGGCCGTCGAAACCCCATAGCGGAACCCGGAAAACCAGCGAGGCTGCTAAAATTATGACGGCGGTGGTTCCGTAGCACAAAGTGATATAGGGCAGGATCCCCATCCTGTTGCGCAGGTACCGCCCCACCAGCAGATAGCAGGAGGCCATCACCGCCCCGCCCAGAGCCAGCAGGTTGCCGAAATTGGCATCGCCCGAAAGGTCTGACCGGCCGGCGATCAGCCCGCCCCCCAGCAGCACCAGCAGTATGGCCAGAAAGATCCTGATGCCGGGCCTCTCCCGGAACAACAGCCAGCCCAGCAGGCTGACAAACAGCGGATTGGTGGTGACGAATACCACCGAACTGGCCACAGAGGTGTAGTTCAGGGAATAGATCCACAGAATGAAATGCAGGCTTAAGAAAAGCCCCGATAGCCCCGCCCATAAAACATCGGCCCGGCGGAGATGCTTGAATCCCCCTTTTGCCGCGAAGGCCGGCAGCAGCAGCAGCGATGCGAACCCCAGCCGGTAAAGGGCGATGGCCAGGGGCGGGGCCTGGCAGCTTTTTATCAGCACCGCGGCAAATGATATGGCGGTGATGCCGGCCAGCATCACCGGCCAGAGATAGGGGGGCCGGTTTGGCTGTGGAGACATAAATTTATTGCTCAAAATGATTTATCATTTCCCCCGGGATAGTATCCGGGAAACATTATATACGTCTTTTATCCGCGACAGCCCGGCCATCAGGTTCTCCAGTTGTTCCCGGGAGCCTATCTCCACCGTGACCCTGATGCTTTGCCGGCTGCTCCTGGTGGAGGACTTGGTGGCCTGGATCCTCAGCTTGGCCTGGTTGATGGCGTTGACCACGTCGAACAACAGATCCGGACGATCCATGCCCTCGACATTCAGAATGACGGCATAGGACGATCCCGGTTCCTGTTCCACCCAGCTTACCTTGACCACCCGGTCAGGGCTGGAGGCCAGATTGCGATAGTTGGGGCAGTCCCGTCGGTGGACCGAGATGCCCTTTCCCAGGGAGATGTAGCCGAACACCTCGTCCCCGAAGATGGGCGAACAGCAGCGGGCAAAGCGCACCGCCACATTATCCACCCCGGCCATGCCGATCCCCGAAGGACGCTGGTTGGTCTTCCTGGCAGGCGGCAGGGAAGCCGCCGGCGTGGCCGGCAGTTCCGGGCTGATCAGGGCCTTGATCTTTTTGACCACCGTCCCGGCGGCCAGCTCGCCATAGCCCACCGATACGAAAAGATCATCCGGCGAAGCGAATTTATAGTGCTCCAACAGGGAGCGGATTATCTCGGAATTATCCAGGGCGATCTCCATCCGGTTTTTCCTGGTCTCCGCCAGCAGCGCCTCCCGGCCCAAAGCCACATATTCCGGCCTTTTTTCCTTTTTGAACCACTGCCGGATCTTGTTCCTGGCGTGGTGGCTGCGCACCACCTTCAGCCAGCCGGCCGAGGGGCTGCTCTGCTTGGAGGTCAGTATCTCCGCAATGTCGGCATTGTTGAGCTTATACTCCAGGGGAACTATCCGGGAGTTGACCTTGGCCCCGATGAAACGGTGGCCCACCTCGGTGTGTATCCGGTAGGCAAAATCCAGCGGGGTGGAGCCGGCCGGCAGGTCTATCACCTGGCCCTTGGGGGTGAACACGAACACCTCTTTCTGCAGCAGGTCCAGTTTCAGGTTCTCGATGTACTCCCGGGCGTCGCGCGACTCCTCTTGCCAGTCCAGCATCCGCCTTATCCAGGGATAGACCTCCCCGGTAAGGTTGATGTCGGTGCCGGATTTTTTCTCCTTGTAGGCCCAGTGGGCAGCAACGCCGTATTCGTTGATCTGGTGCATCTCGAGGGTCCGGATCTGGACCTCCACCGGCTGGTTGCCCGGCCCGTAGATGGTGGTGTGCAGCGAGCGGTAATTGTTGGATTTGGGCATGGCGATGTAATCCTTGAACCGGTCCTGAAAAGGCATCCACAGGCTGTGGATTATCCCCAGCACCTGGTAGCACTCCGGCACGCTGGCCACGATCACCCTTACCGCCAGCAGGTCGTAGATATCGTCGATGCTGCGGCCCTTGTCGCGCATCTTGCGGTAGATCCCGTAAAAATGCTTGGGCCGGCCCTCGATGATGAAATCCTTCATCTCGGCCGAGGCCAGGCTGTTCTTCAGGACGGCCTTCATCTCCGCTATCTGCTTCTCCCTCTCCTGGCGCTTTTGGGTCACCTTCTGGGAGAGCTCCAGGTATTCCTCGGGCTCCAGATAGGAAAGGGCCAGATCCTCCAACTGCCATTTGAAATCCCATATTCCCAGCCGGCTGGCTATGGGGGCGAAAATCTCCAGGGTCTCCCGGGCGATCAACTCCCGTTTTTCCTGGGGCAGCGAACTCAGGGTTTTCAGGTTATTCAGCCGGTCGGCCAGTTTTATCAGGATCACCCGGATATCCTTGGCCATGGCCAGAAATATCTTCCTCAGGTTCTCCGCCTGGTGATCCACTGCCTGCCTGCCGGGCTTGAGGCCGCGGCTCTGCTCCCGGGGCAGGCTGATGGCCGCCAGCTTGGTGACCCCCTCCACCAGATCGGCCACCGGCTTTCCGAAATCGTCAGCGATGCCCTGGTAGCCCACCTCGGTATCCTCCAGAACGTCGTGCAGCAGGGCCGCGGCAATGGTGGAGACATCCATCCTGATGTCGGCCAGCAACAGGGCCACCGCCAGGGGGTGGACGATAAACTCCTCGCCGGAGGCCCTGGCCTGCCGTTCATGGGCGGCGCTGGCCATCTGGTAGGCTTTCTCCAGCACGGCCCAATCCGCCGGGTCCTTATCATAACGCTGAAAACTCTCTTTTAGCTGGCCGAACATCCTGTCCGGCGTGGGGTTATTTCCGATATGGGCTTTGGTCATTACGGCTTCTTTTAATAATATACGGCTTGACGTGGATTATTATAATGTAGTATCCTAATATCGTCAAGGCAAATGTAACCAATAGCAGCGAAAATCATGGACCGAAGCTCAGCCCAAAAAGAGATAGCCCGGCTCCGCCGGGAGATAAAAAAACACGACCGCCTGTACTATGAACTGGCCCGGCCGGAGATCTCCGATGGGGAATATGATCTCCTGATGCACCGTTTGATCGATTTGGAAAAACAGCATCCCGGCCTGGTGCTCCCCGACTCGCCCACCCAGCGGGTGGCAGGGAAGCCCCTGCCGGGCTTTGCCCAGGTTAAGCATCCGGCCCCGATGCTGTCGCTGGACAATACCTATAACGAAGACGATTTAAGGGAGTTCGACCAGCGGGTCTGCAAAGGCCTGGGCGGACAGAGTTACCGCTACGTTGCGGAGCTGAAGATCGACGGGGTGGCGGTGGCTCTTTTTTACCATCAGGGTCTGTTGCAATACGGGGCTACCCGGGGCGACGGCACCATGGGCGACGACATCAGTGCCAATTTGAAGACCATCAGATCGATCCCCTTAAGCATTGATGCTCCGGAGCCGGAACTGGAGGTCCGGGGCGAGGTCTATCTCTCCAAAAAAGAATTTGTCCGGTTGAACGACATCAAGCAGCAGGAAGGCCAAGCTCCCTTCGCCAATCCCCGCAATGCCGCCGCCGGATCGCTGAAACAATTGGACCCCCGGGCCGTCGCCCAACGAAAGCTTTCCATTTTTGTCTACGGCATGGGCCGCCCCCCGGAGAGTTTGGATCAGCATTATCAGGCGATGAATTTCCTGAAGGACCTGGGGTTCAAGGTAAATCCGAATATTGAGTTGTGTCAAGACATCTCACAGGTCATAGATTACTGTAAACAATGGGAGCAGAAGCGGGATGACCTGGACTATGAGATAGACGGCATGGTCATCAAGGTGGACTCCTATGCCCAGCAGAGGCAGTTGGGCGCCACCAGCCACAGCCCCCGCTGGGCCATTGCCTATAAATTCCCGGCCCGTCAGGCGGCCACCATTCTGCGTTCGGTGGAGTTCAGCCTGGGCCGGACCGGCGTGGTCACCCCGGTGGCCAACCTGGAGCCGGTGCAGTTGTCCGGCAGCGTTGTCTCCCGGGCCACCCTGCATAATGATGATGAGCTTAAAAGAAAGGACCTGCATTACGGCGATACAGTGATCATCGAGAAGGCCGGAGAGATCATCCCCCAGGTGGTAAGGGTTCTGATTGAAAAACGGGACAAAAAGGCCAGGCCCGTCGTCATGCCGCAAGATTGCCCGGTCTGCCGGACTCCCCTGAGAAGGCTGGAGGGCGAGGTGGCCTGGCGCTGCGAAAATGTATCCTGCCCGGCCCAGGTCAAGGGCCGGATCGAGCATTTCGCCTCCCGGGGGGCCATGGACATAGACGGGCTGGGCCCGGCGGTGGTGGAGTTGCTGGTCAATAAAGAATTGATCGGGGATTTCGGGGATCTCTATAACCTCAGGAAGGCCGACCTCCTGCCGCTGGAACGGATGGGCGAAAAATCCGCCGATAACCTGATTACAGCCATAGAAAAAAGCAAGGGCAACCCCTTCTGGCGGGTGGTGTATTCCCTGGGGATAATTCATGTGGGAACCCAGGCAGCCCGGGAGCTGGCCAAACGGTTTGAAGATATGGATTCCCTGGCCGCGGCCGGTTGCCAGGAGATATCCAATATCTATGGCCTGGGTCCGGCGGTGGGGCAAAGCGTGGAGAATTTCTTCCGCAATACCCAGAACCTGAAAGTGTTGCAAAAGTTGAAACGGGCCGGGGTCAGTATGAAATCAGATACTTCCACCGGATACGGCGGGGTATTTTCAGGGATGACCGTGGTGCTGACCGGAGGGTTGGAGGGCTACACCCGGGAGCAGGCCGCGGAACTGATAATCAGCCGGGGCGGCAATATCAGTTCTTCGGTATCAAATAAGACCAGTTTGGTGGTGGCCGGAAGCGACCCCGGTTCCAAGATGCAGAAGGCCCAAAAGCTGGGGATAAAAATAATAGACGAAAAGGAATTCACTGAGATGGTAAAAAATATATGAGGGTGCCAGATCTCATCGGCCTCCGAGGTTCCATTTTAAACCCGCTTTTCGCTGGCCGCTGCCAATGGATACCGGAGGGACTGTTGGTATATGGTTCGGCTGGCAAAATATTATACTGCGGGCCGAATAAAAAAATACCGGGGCTCAAATATAAGCCCCTCTCAACGCCCAGAAACAGCGTCATCATCCCGGGATTGATAGACTGCCACAGCCATCTGTCGCAGTTCGATGTCATCGGGCAGACCGGCTTCACCTTGCTGGATTGGCTGAAGAACCACATCTATCCGGCCGAGGTCTGTTTGAAAGATAAAAAGAACGCCGAAAATACTTCCCGGAGATATTTCCAGGCCCTTTTGGCCGATGGGGTGACGCTTTCGGTCCTTTACACCAATTTCAAAACCGGAGTGCTGGCTGCCCGGAGCCAGGCTGAAAATTCCGGCATCAGGGCCATCATCGGATATACCCTCATGGACCGGGCCGTTCCAGGATACCTTAAGCAAAATCCGGCAAAGATTATAGCGGAGTGCCGGGCCCTGTCTGGGCTCTTTAGGAAGGACGGGAATGAACGTCTGTATTTTTCCCTTAACCCCCGGTTTGCCCCGGCCTGCACCCCGGGTTACCTTAAGATGATAGGCCAGTTGGCCCAAAAGGAGGATCTATATATCCAGACCCACCTCTCGGAGAACCTCTTCGAGGTCAGCGCGGTAAAAAAGGCCTTCCCCAAGACCAAGACCTATGCCGAGGTCTATGACCGCTTCGGCCTGCTGACAGAAAAGACCCTGCTGGCCCACTGTATCCATTTGTCCCCAGCCGAACGGGAATTGATCAGAAAAAGAGGCTGCGGGGTGGTCCACTGCCCGTCATCCAACCTGTTCCTGCATTCCGGCAGGTTCCCGCTGGAACACTGGAAGCATTACCCCAAGCTGGCGCTGGGATCAGATATCGCCGCCGGGCCGTCCTTCTCCATGTTGGATGTGATGCGCGATGGGTATTATGCCAATATCCAAAAACCCTCCGGACTTTTTTACATGGCCACCCTGGGCGCGGCCCAAACACTTGGGCTGGGGGATAAACTGGGGAATCTGGCCCAGGGCAAGCAGGCCGACTTCGTGGTTCTAAAAGCCGATGATGCCAGGTTCTCGTCCGCCGATGATATCTTATCCCGGATCATTTTCCGGTCCCGCCGGGTGGAAATAAAAAAGGTGTTCATTGCGGGTCAGGAGGTCTGGCCGCAGCCATATAAAAATGATGGCCAATCTTAAACAGATTACAAGATCAACAAAAAAGGCAGGGGAAATTTCTCCTGCCTTTTTTGTTTTTTGGCGAGCCTTTACTTTTTTGAGTCAAAGGTATGCTGGATAGCCCAGTTTTCCGAGAGCAGGGTATAGTATCCACGCGGGCTGACGCCGTCGGCGTAGAAATGCATCCGGCAGAATTCAACCCCTCCGGCCGACACCTTGCCGTCGCCCGAACCGTTGGCGATCAGGGTGATCTCGCCGGTAATGGCGGCCATAGCATATCCGGTTGTTACCGCCACGGGGTAGGTGCCGGAGTAGACGAAGTGGCCGCTGTGGTCGTTGACCCCGACGTTGTCGAAATTCATGTGCCAGTAGTAGCCATAGTTAACCCCAAGCACATAATAGGGGATGTCATACTTCCACAGGCCGTGCACGGTATTCGGCTTGGTCTGCCAGCCGATGGTATAGTAATAGGTGAAGTTGTAGGCGGTGGCGTCAAGCCACTCGTACTTGAATTCAAGGCTGTCGGGGTTGACGACCAGGGTATCGCTCCAGGGGTCCGGCATCAGGTGGACGCCCCACCGGTACTGGGCGCTGAAGGTCTGCCACCACCAGTGGGTCGCAGTGTCATAATGCCAGCTAGTGTCGGGCGGGTTCTTAACGCCGTCATTCTGGGCATCAGAAGTCAGGGAGAAACCGCCGCCGCTAAGCATGTCCATGTTGCCCTGCACTTGTTCAACACCGGCTAAGGTTTGGGTCGCCGCTAAATCGCCTACCGTGGCTTCCTGTGCAGCAGGGATCGTGGTAGCGGTGGTGGTCGGAATTTCGGTCGGAGTATCCTTGCTGCAGCCGAAGCTGATCACCAGGAGCAATACCGCCGACAGGGACAGGAAGATCTTCAGGGCCTTCATTTTTTCTCCTTTATAATGGTTGATCATTCTTTTAATACCCTGCTAATAAGATATCAGATTATTTTGAAAGTGTCAAGCAGCTTTTTAATCTGCTTTTTATCCAATTTTTTCGCTCCGCCCAATTGTCCGGCCGCCAGCATGACCCTGGCCAGGTGCTCCACCCTCTCCATCCGGTGCAGGGCCTCGGCAACATCCTTTCCCAGGGTCAGCACCCCGTGATTGGCCAGCAGAATGGCGTTGTGCTTTTTGATATGTGGTGCGATGGATCTGGGCACCTCGTCGGTGGAGGGGGTGGCGTATTTTGCCAGGGGCACCGGCCCCACGGTCAATATTACTTCCGGAAGGACCGGATCGGTCAGGGGTATTCCGGCGGTGGCAAAAGCGGTGGCCGCCGGGGGATGGGCATGCACCACCGCTTTTATATCGGGGCGCATCCGGTAGGCGTACAGGTGCATCTTTATCTCGGAGGAGGGCCTCCCTCTCCCGGCCAGCGTTTTCCCCTCGAGATTGCATATCAAAAGCTGTGATCCTTTGATCTCGCCCTTGGACAGCATCGACGGGGTGATCATTATTCCGCCACCATCAAGCCTGGCTGAAACATTGCCATCGGTGGCCGCCACAAAGCCCAGTTGGTCCAGCCGTTGACAGCATTTTACCATCTGTTGCCGTAAGCTATTCTGATAGACCATGTCCTTATGCTCCCATCAATTTGATTCTCCGCCCAGCTGAAGCTGGTATAGACTGTGGTACAAGCCTCGCTTCTTCAAAAGCTCCTGATGGCTCCCGCTCTCCCGGATCTCGCCCTTGTGGATCACGTAGATCCGGTCCACATGCTTGATGGTGGACAGTCGATGGGCGATAACTATGGAGGTGCGTCCCTGCATCAGCTTGGCCAGGGCATCCTGGATCAGTTTCTCGGTGGGGGTGTCTATGTTGGCGGTGGCCTCATCCAGCACCAGCACCGGGGGATCGAAGGCCAAAGCCCGGGCAAAGGACAGCAGCTGGCGCTCCCCCACCGACAGGGTCACCCCCCGCTCCTTGACCTCCTCGCCGTATTGGCCGGGAAAACGCTCGATAAAGGTGTCGGCATGCACCTGCCGGGAGATGTCGACCACTTCTTGATCGCTCAGCGGTTTGTTCAGGCGGATGTTGCCCTTGATGTCTCCGGAGAACAGGAACACATCCTGCATCACCACGCCCAAGGAGGAACGCAGCTTCTGGATATCCATCTTCCGGATGTCCACCCCGTCAAGAAGGATCTGCCCGCTTTTGATGTCGTACAGCCTGGCGATCAGGTTGATGATGGTGGTCTTTCCCGAACCGGTAGCGCCCACAAAGGCTATCCTCTCCCCCGGCGATACCTTAAAAGAGACGTTCTTCAGCACCGGCTCCCCGGGGACATACTCGAACACCACATCTTTGAATTCTATCTCCCCTCTGGGACGGCCGATATCCACCGGCTTTTCAGCCAGGCTGATCGTTGAAGGTTCGTCCAGCAATTGAAACACCCTCTCCGAGGAGGCCATGGCCGACTGCAGAACGGTGTAGCTTTCGGTCAGCTCCTGGATGGGCCGGAAGAACATCCTTAAGTAGGTGGTGAAGGCCACCAGGGTCCCCAAGGACAGGTTGCTGGCTATCACCTTGCCTCCGCCGTAATAGATTATCAGGGCCAGTCCCACCGCCGATATTATCTCAACCATCGGGCGGAAGAACGACATCACCAGCACCTCCTGCAGAGAGGCCCGCAAATATTGGTCGTTGATCTCGCCGAAGCGGCGGATGTTCTCTTTTTCCCTCTGGAATATCTGGATCACCCGTATCCCGCTGAGATTCTCCTGCAGGGTGGCGTTGAGCCGGGCCAGCCGCACCCGGATATTGCGATAGATGTCCCGGGCCTTGATCCTGAAGAAGATGGTCCACACCGCGATCAACGGTATCGTCAGGTAGGCCACCAGCGACAGTTTGACGTCCAGCAGGAGCATCATGGCCATCAGGGCCAGCACCAGCAGGACATCCCGGAACAGCTGGGCGAACACCGAGACGAAGGCCTCGTTGATGGCATCCACATCGTTGGTGGCCCGGGTCACCAGGCGGCCCACCGGATTGCGGTCGAAGAACGACATGTCTATGGACTGGAGTTTGGCGAATATCCTCTCCCTGAGGGAGTGCATGAATCTTTGTCCCACCAGCTGGACCAGTATTATCTGCACAAAATTCAGTCCGAAACTTATCACCAACAGCCCCAGGAACAACAACCCGAAATTAAGCACCCCCTTGATGTCCCGCTGGCGCAGAACAGCGATCTTGTCAGGGGGGAGTTTTTTCAGGTGGTCATATTCGATAAGATACAGATCGCCGTATTGCTGGAATAAGGTCCTGTTGCCCTTGGTTACCTCAACGGCCCTTTTTGTCTGATCGCTGCCGTCGGGCACGAAGTAATAATAGCTGGCCCTTTCAAGCCGGCCCTGCTTTTCCCAGCTCCCCGCCCGATACTGCTGCTCCCGCCCCAGCCTGGCTACATCCACCAAAACCGTGTCTCCGGCCAGGCGAAAGGCGCCCGGTATCTCCTGGGTGGTCACCATCTTTCTGCCCGAAACCTTTATATAGCGGTCAATGGCCTCTTTGGTGATATAAGGCAGGACCAGCTCGAAGGCGGTCACTACAATCAACACCACGATGGCCAGGGCAATGTGCCACCGGTATGGCCGCATCAGCCACAGAAGGCGCTTCACCAATTTGGCGTCGTAGATATTCCCCAGGGCCGATTCCTCGGCAAACTCGTTATGTTGGTTGTGGTCGGACATCAGCAGATCGTTTCAAATGGAAATCAGTGATTAGAAATTTCCGATCTCAATATCGGTGATGGTCATCGGCTCAACCGGGTTGTCATTGGCCTTGGTCTTGGCCCCGGCGATGGCATCCAGCACATCAAAGCCCTGATACATCTGGCCGAAAACGGTATAGCCTTCGGCCGGCCCTCCGTCCGCTGGGTGGTCCAGAAAAGGAACCCCCTTGGCCGGATGGACGATGAAGAACTGTGACCCGATGCTGTTTGGCAGGCTGGTCTTGGCATAGGACAGGGCGCCCCGGATGTGGCTCAGGTCGGGATGGTACTGGTCGCCGATGGTGGTGCCGGGGCCCCTGTAAGAGTGGCCGCCGGTGCCGTTCTTGTTGGTAAAATCCCCGCCCTGGATCATAAAATCCTTGATGATGCGGTGAAAGGGCACATCCTTGTATCTGCCGGCCCGGGCCAGCTCGGTGAAATTCTTGACCCCCTCGGGTATCAGTTGATCGAACAGGCGACAATGCATCTCTCCCTGGTTGGTTTTAATGACGGCGATCAGATCGCCCTTCCGGGGCATTTCTTTCTGCATTTATATCTCCTTGAATTTATAGTGATCTCTTTCAGGGTGACCAGCATAGTAGTGGGAATTATATGATTGCACTTTTTATTTCGTCGCCAGTTCCCGTTCCAACTGCTGAAGCTTGTACATCTCGTAATATTTTCCCTTAAGGGCCAATAACTCCTGGTGATTTCCCTGCTCGGCTATCTGGCCCTGTTCCAGCACTATTACAAGATCGGCATCCTGGATGGCAAAGATGCGATGTGAGATGACGATGGCCGTTCGTTTTGAGAACTCCGCTGATAGCTGATTCAATATCCGTCGTTCGGTATCAGCGTCCACTGCCGACAGGGCGTCGTCCAATATCAATATCGGCCGGTCCATCAGCAGGGCCCGGGCCAGGGCCACCCTTTGTTTCTGCCCTCCGGATAGGGTCACCCCCCGCTCGCCCACCACCGTTTGGTAGCCCCTGGGAAAGGAACTGATCTCCTCGTGAATCGCCGCGATCCGGGCCGCTTTTTCCAACTCGGGGGAATCCTTCATCTCCGGGCGGCCGAAAGAGATGTTCTCCCTGATGGTGTCGGAGAATAAAAAACTGTCCTGGGGAACAAAGGCCACCTGGCCCCGCAATGATTCCATGGAATAATCGGAGATGTTCCGTCCATCCAAAAATATCTTCCCGCTTTGGTGCTGGTACAATCTCAGCATTAAATTAACTATGGTGGATTTTCCCGAACCGATGGCGCCGGTTATGCCTATCAATTGTTGCGGCTCAATTTTCAGGGATATCTCCTTCAGGGCCGGCAGGGACTTCCCGTTGTGAAAGAAGCTGACGTTCTTAAATTCCAACCGGCCCTGGGCTCTTTCAAGCCTTTGACATCCCGGCCGGTCGGCGATCTCGGGCCTGGTGGCAAAGATCCGGTTGAGCCTCCCCTGCGAGGCCGCCCCGCGCTGGAACACGTTGATGGCCTGGCCGATGGCGATCATCGGCCAGATAAGTATTCCCAGATAGGCCGAGAAGGCCACGAACTCGCCCAGAGAGACACTGCCGAATATCACCATGTTCCCCCCGGCCAGGAATGTTATTCCCTGGGAGAGAGAGGCGATGAACATTATGACCGGGAAAAACGCGCCCCATACTTTGACCAGTTTCATGTTCTTGGCATAATAATCCCGGCTGGATTCCCGAAACTGCTGTTTCTCCGGCTCCTCCTGGACGAAGAACTTTACCACCCGGATGCCGGAGATATTTTCCCGCACCCTTTCGGTAAGTTCCGAGAAGGAGGCCTGTACCTGCTCAAAACGTTTCCTGATCATCTGCCCGAAAAAGGCCACCACCAGGCTCAAGAAAGGAAGCGGGGTCAGGGCATACAGCGACAGCCGCGGGGATATATGGAACATCATATAGAGGGAGGCTATGCCCAGCACCACGATGTCGGTCAGTATCACCATTCCGAAGCCCAGGGCCATCCGAACGGCGTTGATATCATTGGTGGCGTGGGCCATCAGGTCGCCGGTCTTGTGTTCGTCAAAGAATGAAAAATCGAGGAACGCCAGGTGTGAAAAAAAATCCTGGCGCAGTTCCCGCTCTATTCGGCGGGCCGAACCGATGATGAAGTATCTCCAGAAGAAGCGCCCCGCACCCATCCCCAGGGCAATGGCAATTACCCACCAGCCATATGCCATTATCAATGACAGCGTGGCGGTGCCGCCGGCCAGGGCATCGATGGTCAGCTTCAGCACCTGCGGAATGAACAACTGCAGGATGTCAACCATGATCAGGGCCAGCAGACCGGCCATGATCTTCCATTTGTGACGGCCGACGTATTTTTTTAGTTTTATCAGTTCTTTCATTTATAACGACCTGAGGATAAAGACATGGATTGATATTATAAGTTATATCAATTTGCAAAGTCAAGCGGACATCCGCCCGGGACCGGATGCAGTAACGAAAACAACAAAGCGCCCCGGCATAACCGGGGCGCTTGAGCACACCTGATTTTTCAATCAGTTATTTTTTCTTCTTCTTGACGACCTTCTTGGTGGCTTTCTTGACGGCTTTCTTCTTTACTGGCATGTTGATTCTCCCTTTAATGTTATTTATGGTTTTGAAGCACTCATGCTAGTCACGCAATTATTTTTTCTTCTTAGCAACCTTCTTTACCGCCTTCTTGACTACCTTCTTAGCAGCTTTCTTTGCACAAGCCATTATTTTCACCTCCTTTGTTTTAGGAGCCGGTTTTTGATCGGCACCCAAAATAATAAAACCTTTTTTATAATCTTGTGTTATTTGTTTATAAATATACAACATATTGTATTTTTGTCAAGAATATTTTTTGTAAAAATTCAATTATTTTTTATTATATTTTTATGAATTCTCACTAAACTTGAAAAACCCTTTAAAATCAATACTTTACAAGCTTTATGATTATTTATAGCTGATTATAGATAAAAGAATATCCACAACACAATATATTGTGTTGTGGATACCAAAATCATACTTTTATAAGATTTTTTTTTCAATGTTCGCCAAACCCTTTAATACTAATATGTTCGGCGCTTTTGAGTTTTAAAATAAGTTCGCAAGTATTGTAAATGCTGCATCTTACGGGTTTGGGGAAATTTATCCTTTAAACTTCTTTGGGGATGAGCGAAACAATTTTATTATGTTTTGCACAACTATTGTTCCCCCGGCACAAAAATTTACCATCCGACACCACAGGTCCTGCAGCCAAAAAAACCGTCCTTCCTGGAATATTTTATTCCGATAATTCCACATTACATCGGTGATGTATATCGCACTGCGACGCAGGGCCATAAAATTTATCTGGTTGTTTTTCATTTGGGGAGAAAGACTGCAGGCCGCCTCATAGCCGTATTCGCCAGCAGCCTCCATCACCCGTTGATCATAGCGGCCGAAGGGATAGGACAGCGTCCCGATTTTTTTCCCCAGATATTTTTCCAAAATATTTTTTGCCCCAGCCAGTTCTCCCCTCAGCTCTTCATCATCAAGCCGACGAAGGTCCTGATGGGTGCGGGTGTGGGACCCGAATTCGATGCCGGCTTCCGACATCTCAATGATCTGCTTCCACCCCAGATGCCTGAATTTACGGCCTCCCCAGTTGACATCCCAGTCGTTCTCCCTTCCCACATAATCGGTGACCACAAAAATGGTGGCGCGAAACCCATGCTTTTGCAGAATGGGCCAGGCATAATTATACAATCCCTCATAGGCATCATCGAAGGTAAGGCAGACATGTTTTTTATTCCTGCCCTCGCCGCTCTTCATCAACTCCACCGCCCGGGAAAGAGTCACCGGAGTTATGCCCTTGGCCTTGAGATAGTCCATATGTTTTTGGAACTGTCCCGGCGTGGTCCAGGTCCCGCCCAGTTCGAATTTTTTATCAACCTTATGATAGGCCAAAATGGGTATATAATTACCGGCCGGCCGGCCGAACCTTGCCCGCCAGATCAGATATCCCAGAAAAAGCAAGCCGCATGATATAATCGCCACAAGGATCATGGATATAGCTATATACATATTGTATATTAATGATTTTCGGATTTTGTTTTCTAATTCTAAAAGCCCCTCAAAACACTACATATCCCTATCCGCTTGCACCATTTAATGTTACGTCTAAAAAATAAAACTTGACAAAGCATGAAAAATGTTGTATATTTTAAGTCTAAATTAAAAGCAACATATATTCTTACTTGCTTTCATTATTGAGAATCGGAGGTGATTTAATACGAAGGTAACCGTTGAAAGCAATGATTCATTCGATAAAGCTTTAAGAACCTTTAAGCGCAAGTGTATCAAGGAAGGTTTACTGGCCGATATTCGCAAAGGCGAGTATTTTATGAAACCCAGCGTTCGCAAGAGACTGAAGTCAGCCAAGGCCAGAACCAGAAAAGCCAAGATCGGAATTTAAACATCATTGAAATCGTAGGCTCCCTGACCACAGGGAGCCTTTTTCATAGGTAGATTATCATCCATACCGCCAGAACATATGCCACCACGCTGGATAACAGCCAGCGGTCGTTCAAAAGCACCATCTCCGGCTGCTCCCCCTGATCTTTCCGGTAGATAAGATAAAGATATCTGAATATACCATACAGCACAATGGGTATGCTGTATTTCAAATTGCTGCTCCCGAATTTTTCCACCGTCTCCGGCCACATGGTGTAAAGGCTGTAGCTGACGGCCACCGCCGCAGTGACCACCGCGATCATCTGATCCAGCAGTTTATCGCTGTAATCGGAAAGGGCTTGACGGTAAGCGGCAGCGCCGTTTTCCAGGGTTTTCATCTCCTGCCTTCTCTTGGCCAGAGCCAGGAACAGCGACAATAATATCACGCAGATCAACAGCCAGTCGGAGATAGGCACGTTGACTGCCTCGGCCCCGGCCGCCGCCCGGAGGACGAATCCCGCCGCGATCACAAATACATCAATTATCACCAGGCGTTTGAGCCAGAGGCTGTAGCCCAGCATCAACAGCAGGTAGGAGAGCGCCACGGCCCCGAACGGCGGGTTTATCAGGAAGGAAAGAGCGCTGCCGGCAAAACCCAGTATCACCGCTGCTGTCAATGCGGCTGGCCGGGGCAGGGCGCCGCTGGCAATGGGCCTCCGCTTTTTTACCGGATGCAATTGATCGGAACTGTAATCCAGAAGATCATTGATAATATAGACCGCGCCGGAAATGGCGCAGAACAGTATAAAGGCGACGATGGTCTTTGCCAGCAGCAGCGGATGGCCTAAATTCTGGGAAAATATCAGACCGGCGAATATTATCAGATTTTTCGTCCACTGTCTGGGCCGCATTGAAATGAAAAGGTTCTTTATCATCGCTGGTCCGCCTTAAAAATGTTATATAGCCTGACGAATTCATTCAGGTTCATCGTCTCAGCTCTCCGGGTAAGATCGACCTCGTCCGATATTCGTTTGCCAACCACCTTCCATTTATCATGCTGTTTAAGCACCGAGCGCAGCATCTTTCTCCTCTGGGAAAAACATAATCTTACAAAATCGAAAAAGACAGCTTCCCCCTCCATGATCACCGGCGGATTTTTATGCGGTGTTAATTTTATCACCGATGATGTTATCTTGGGCTTGGGGAAAAAGGAGCCGGGCAATACGTTGAATAATTTTTCTACCATCAGATGATATTGAACGAATACCGACAGCGAGCCGTAGTCCTTGCTGCCGGGTTTGGCTGATAGGCGGTCGGCCATCTCCTTTTGAACCATCACAATTATGCTGGCGATATGCTGGCGGCAGTCTATCAGTTTTTCCAGGATGGGAACCGTTATATTATAGGGCAGGTTGGCCACTACCCTGAATGGCCCAGCGGATTCTTTTATCATCTCATCAAGATCATATTGCAGGATATCATGATTGACGATCTTGATTTTTTCGTTTTGCCCGAACATTGTTGTCAGGGTTTCTACCAGCCGGGGATCTATCTCCACCGCCCAAACTTTGCGGCACCGGTCGGTCATCAGTGCTGTCAACACGCCCCTGCCTGGCCCGATCTCCAGCACCGTCTCGTTTGATACCAGCCCGGCAGCGTTTACGATTTTTTCGGCCACCGCCGGCGAGATGAGAAAATTCTGGCCGTATTTTTTCTGGGGAGCTAAACTTTTGTTAAATGATACGTTTCCCACTATCCCACCACATCGTAATGTCTGACGCGGATATCGACTCCCAGCTTTTTGGCGGTCTTTTCAGCCAGTCCAATATCCACCCCTGGCATATCCATCACTGTCATCGTGGTTTTTATTCCCGCCATCCGGCATCCCCTGGCAAAGTCCAGCATCGCCGCAAAGGCTTTGCCGGAGAACCGGCTGGGGCATATCCGGTCGTAGGTCTCCTGGTCCCCGGCATTAAGGCTGATGGAGACCTCGTCTATCAATCCTTTTAATTCGGGAATTATATCACGCCCGGCGATCAGGTTGCCATGCCCGTTGGTGTTTATCCGGACCTGGGCCTTTTTGCTTTTAAGCCAGCCGGCCACCTGTTTGACCAGATCCAGACGCAACATCGGCTCACCGTAGCCGCAGAATACCACCTCCCGGTATTTTGATGGATCACCGATGGCATCTATCACTTCCTGAAAAGCCGGCTCCCTCTCCAGCCGTAGATTGTGCCCTTTTATGAAATCGGTCTTCTGTCTGATGCAGAACACACAGGCATTGGTACAGCGGTTGGTGATGTTAAGATAAAGCGAGTCCCTTATTTGATAGGCGATCTTGGCCGGATCAATCCTGCCGATGTTAAAGAATTTTTTGGCATTCAGTGTGGATACCCGGCAGACGTCATCATAAGTCAGTGGCGAAAGAATCACCGCCACTCTCCTGGCAATGATCTCCAGATAGGCTGGCTCATTGCGTTGGCCGCGGTGCGGCTCCGGGGCCAGGTAGGGGCAATCGGTTTCCAACATCAGGCTTTCCAATTCCACTGTT
This sequence comes from Candidatus Edwardsbacteria bacterium, assembly GCA_031082425.1. NCBI lineage: Bacteria > Candidatus Edwardsiibacteriota > Candidatus Edwardsiibacteriota bacterium. The sequence goes on from JAVHLB010000007.1 coordinate 29,879, forward strand.
TTGAGAACTTCGGGAAGATGTTTGGAGTTCCTGAAGGTGACCGGCCCCCCGACTGACAGCAGGTATCCCCGGTGCTTGGCTTCTTTGGCCATCTCGGCGTCCCCGGCAAAACAATGGAGGACCACTTTGAGACCGGGGTGGTCCTTTAAAATATCCATCACCTCCTGATGGGCGTCCCGGTCGTGAACCACCACCGGAAGATTTACGGTTTCCGCCCAGGCCAGCTGCTTTTTAAAGGCTTCGATCTGAATCTCCTTGGGTGACAGGTTCCGGTGAAGATCCAGTCCTATCTCGCCGATGGCCACCACCTTGGGATTTTTCGCCAGTTTTTCCAGTTCCCGAGATACTTCCTGGTCAAGGGTCTTGGCATCGTGGGGATGCACGCCTACTGTGGCATAGCAACAGTCGTACTTCTCGGCCAGTTCCACCGAATTGATGCTGGTCTTCAGATCGTAGCCGACGTTGATGATGTACTCAACGCCAACATCCTGCGCTCTTTTGATCACCTGCTCCTGGTCGTTCTTGTAGTCGCTTTTGGTCAGGTGGGCGTGGGTGTCGATGATTTTTATTTTATCGGGTCCGTTCATTGACGCTCATTTTTAATATTTCAATTGCGGCATCCCGGACATGCTTGAACCGGTCTGCTCCAAGGTGCACCCCGCCATACCAGCGGGTGACCACGACGCATATATTCTCGGCCTTTTTCTGCCGCATGATCTCCAGCATCATCACCCCTGCCCCGGTTTCCTTTGACGGCGAACTATAACCGTCGTTCTTATACTCCAACAGTTTTCCCGCCTGGTCCTTTATGCGGTAAGCCACGATATTGTGGTCGGCGGTGCGGAACTTTTTGTCCTTCAGAAGCAGTTTGAGTTTATCCTTGAAATCTTCCTCCGAAAGGACTGGGAAAGAGGTGACCGCGTACTTGGATCTTCGGTCCACTATAAAAGGGTTTATCTGATTTAAACCAGGAATGATATGCATTTTATTTATGACGGCATTGATACCCAATAAAGATATCATTATACCACCAATGGTGTCAATAATTAATAATTATTTTGATCGGTCAACGGTATTGAAAATATATTCATTTATTGATACTATTAAAACAATAGCTCCGGTTTATTTTAACAATGTCTGTGAATCCCAAACATCCGACGGGGTAATAATATGAACAAAACATTCGCGAGCTTGGCCCTGATCCTACTGGCCTTGAGCCATCTGTCCGGCCAGCCCGGAGACCGAGCCCGGGAGATCATCAAAAAGGTGGACCAGCTGTACCGCAGCGCCAGCAGCTATGCCCGGATGGAAATGGAGATCAGCACCCCCCACTGGCAGCGGACCCTTTCGCTGGAGGCCTGGAGCAAGGGCACCGACAAGACCTTCATCCTGATCAACTCCCCCAAGAAGGAAAGCGGCACCGCCACCCTGCGCCTCAAGAACGAGATGTGGAACTACCTGCCCCAGACCGCCAAGGTGATCAAGGTTCCCCCCTCGATGATGATGGGATCCTGGATGGGCTCTGATTTCAACAACGACGACCTGGTGAGGGAAAGCTCGATGCTGGATGACTATACTTACAAGATGATCGCTCCGGCGGAGCCGGAACCGGGAACGCTCAGCCTGGAGATGATCCCCCACGATAACTCTCCGGTGGTTTGGGGCAAGATCATCCTGACCGTAAGGGAAAAGGACTACCTGCCGGTGCGCGAGGAGTATTACGATGAAAAGGGAAAGATGATGCGGCTGATGGAGTTCAAGGAGATCAAGGTCATGGGCGGCAAGACCATTCCCACGGTGATGGAGCTGATCCCCCAAAACAAGGAAGGCAGCCGGACGGTGATCCGTTATCTGAAGACCGATTTTGACATCCCCCTGAAAGATGATATATTTTCCCTGCGCAACCTTAAAAAGGGCCGGTAAGGTATTCTGATGATACTTAAATTAGCCCTGAGAAATATTTTTCGCCAGAAACGGCGCACGGTCTTCACGGTGCTGACCATGGTGGGCGGGTTCACCCTGGCCTCGCTGAGCATCGGCATCGCCGACGGCTCCTATAACCACCTGATAGACGTCTTCACCCGCACCCAGACCGGCCACATCCAGGTCCATCAAGGCGATTACCTGGACAAGCCGTCTCTTTACAAGACCATAGACGGATACCAGGAAGTGGGAGAAAAGATCCAGCACGTCAAAGGCGTGGAAGCATGGTCGCCCCAGATATTCGCCCCGGGACTGGCTTCGTTTAACGACAAAAGCAGCGCGGTACAGATGATCGGGATAGATCCCCAGCGAGAGTCGGCCACCACCAATTTCGACAAGAAGGTCAAACAAGGAAAATTGTTCCCGGCCCAAGCCGGCCATTGGGCGGTGATAGGCAAAGGCCTGGCCCGGACATTGAATGCGGATATTGACAGCCAGGTGGTGATAGTCTCCCAGGCCGCTGACGGCTCCATGGCCAACGACATCTATACCATCTGCGGCATCATGGACAGCGGGGACGAGATGAGCGACCGGACGTCTCTTTATTTGCATATAACCGACATGCAGGAGCTGATGGTGCTGGAGGGCCGGGTCCACCAGATCAGCATCAATGTTTCCAACATCAAAAAAGTGCCGGCCGTAACCAGGAGGATACGGGAGGCGTCGGCCGGGCGCGGCCTGGATGTGGAGCCCTGGCAGGAGGTGGCCAAGACATTTTACCGCAGCATGCAGGCCGACAAACAGGGGAACGTGGTATTCCACATCATCATCATGCTGATAGTGTCCATCGGGGTGCTGAACACGGTGTTGATGGCGGTGCTGGAGCGCACCCGGGAGTACGGGGTGCTCAAGGCCCTGGGCACCCAACCCGGCCAGATCTTCCGGATGGTGGTGATCGAGGTGATGGCCATGACGGCCATCAGCCTGGTGGTCGGCAGCCTGTTGGGGCTTCTGGCCAATTATATCTTTTCCATCTACGGTTTCAACATCCCTCCCACCGAAGTGGGCGGGATCGTGATGGATACCATGAGGTCCGAGATCAACGCCCAGAGCTTTTACACCCCGGCCCTGCTGGTGTTCTTTTCCGCTCTGCTGGTCAGCCTGTTCCCGGCCAGAATGGCCTCAAAGATCCAGCCCGCCCGGGCCATGCGTTTACATTGACCCCAAAGGATGATCAGGATGATTTTTATAAAACTCGCCTGGAGAAATCTTTTTCGCAACAAGCGGAGAACTTTGATCTCAAGCCTGGCCATCGGCTTGGGTTTGGCGGCCCTTATCCTCAGCGACGGGGTGATGTTAGGCTTGGTCCGGGTGATGGTCAAGCTGGCCACCTCCTCGTTCCTGGGCGAAGCCCAGATACAATCTGCCGATTTCCGCCGGACCCAGGATGTACAGAAGGTGGTTTTCGATCAAAACGGCGCGATCAAAGGCCTGGCTCAAGAGGAATCGGTGGATAAGTTCTCCCCCAGGGTCTTGAGCCTGGCCATGATCAGCTCCCCGGCCAATGTCAGCGGAGTCAGCCTGGTGGGGGTGGACCCGTCCCGGGAAAAATACCTGTCCCAGATAGACGAGGCCGTGGTGCAGGGGAACTATTTTACCGGTAATGACGACCGGGAGATCGTGCTGGGGCTCAAGCTGGCCGAGATACTGGAGGCCGAACTGGGGGACCGTATTGTGGTGACAGTTTCCCAGGCCCACAGCGGGGATCTTTCGCAGGAGATGTTCCGCCTCTCGGGCATATACGATATGAAGGACCGGACCTTGAACTCCGGCATGGCCTTCATCCGCCTGAGCCGGGCCCAGAAAATGCTGGGGCTGGGGGACAATATTCATCAGATAGCCATCAAATTCAAGGATCCCAAGACCAGCGAGAACCTGCAGCTGCCTTTCTGGGAAAAGTATTCGTCCCACGGCAACCAGGCCCTTTCCTGGATGCAATTGATGCCCCAGGTAAAATCCATGATAGACCTTTCGCAGGTCAGCACCCTGATCATGGCGGTGATATTGATAGGTGTGGTGGCCTTTGTGATACTGAATACTTTGTTCATGTCCATTTTCGAACGGATGTTCGAGTTCGGAGTGCTGCGGGCTTTGGGCACCAGGGCCCTCGGTATCTCCAAGTTGATACTGTTTGAGGCCGGTTCCCTGGCCGTCATCAGCATCATATTGGGAGCCCTGCTGGGGCTGGCCAGCACTCTGATCCTGGCGGCCATCGGCATCAATTACGGCGGGGCGGAATTCTACGGGCTGACCTTCAACGAGTCCATCCGGCCCGAACTTAGAGTGATGCAGTTCATCATTTACCCATTCTGGGTCTTCATCTTCACTTTGGCCATCGGCATCTATCCGGCCATACACGCCTCCCGCATAGAGCCGGCCAGGGCCATGAGGAAAAGTTTTTAAAACCCGCAGGCTCGGACAAAGGCGCAAAGAACACAAAAGAAGAAGGAACAAGGTATAACTATATACCCAATTCCTGAAATCAAACAAGGATGCAATATGAAACATTACAATGATAGCAAACATATAATGACCGCCAAAGAACTGGTCAAAACGTACCAGGACAACGGTCTTCCGGTGGAAGCGGTGCGGGGCATAGATCTGGAGATATGCTCCGGCGAGTTCGCGGCCCTGGTGGGACCTTCGGGTTCCGGCAAAACTACTTTCCTGAATCTGATCTCCGGGCTGGACAACCCCACCTCAGGGCAGGTCCGGCTGAACGGCCGGGACATCTCTCAGATGTCAGGCAAGGAACTGTCCGATTTCCGCCGGGACAACATCGGTTTCATCTTCCAGGCCTATAACCTGATACCAGTGCTGACTGTCGAGGAGAACATCGAATACGTGATGATGCTCCAAGGTGTTTCCAAGGAAGAACGGCACCAAAGGGTGCTGGATATCCTGAAGGAAGTGGGGCTGGAGGGATACCAGGACCGCCTGCCGCCCAAGCTCTCCGGAGGACAGCAGCAGCGGGTGGCGGTGGCCAGGGCCATGGCGGCCAAGCCGTCAATCATCCTGGCCGACGAGCCCACCGCCAACCTGGATTCCAAGACCGCCGAGACCCTGATGGAGATGATGCACCAGCTGAACCACAAGACCAAAATGACCTTCATCTTCTCCACCCACGACAAGCTGGTGATGGACAAGGCCGAGCGGATCGTGACCATCAAGGACGGCCGGATAGACAGCGATCTGGTAAAATAGGACTGCTTATGAACCGCCGCATAAAATATCAGGCAGTTATGCTGGCCATATCATTGTTGATGTCTGCCGCCTGCCTGGCCGTGCAATTGGAATTTGGCGGTTATGCCAAATCATTTCTGATCTTCCAGCATACGCCCGGCGGCAGCAGAGACCGCTGGACGCTGACCAATCCCTGGGAGTTCAAGGCGTCATATATCCCACAGGACCACTTATCGTTCAACCTGTCCTACATTGTTTCTCCGCATTGGGAAAGTCCGATGTCCGGCATAGAAACATTCTACAGTTCAAGGCAATACCGAGTGAGTGATCTTAAATCGAGACTTATACCTGATTCTCCAAGCGCGGCCGGTAATCTTTCCCTTTGGCATAATCTGGACCGGGCTTATGTTCGTTTAAGTCTGAGATGGACCGATATTTTTGTGGGCCGCCAGCCCATCGCCTGGGGCAGCGCCCGTTTTATTAACCCCACCGACGTTATCGCCCCTTATGGTTTCCAGGAATTGGACACTGAAGATCGGATCGGAGTGGATGCCGTAAGGATAAATTACCCATTGGGGCAGTTATCAGAGGTCGGGCTGGGTTATATATCAGGCAAGGATTTTAAGCCGCAAAACAGCGCCACCTATCTCCGACCGAAAGTTTATTTATTGAAGACCGACCTGGCCTTTACCCTGATGGAATTCAAAAAGCACCGGCTCTACGGGATCGATATCTCCAGGTCCCTGGGGGGCGCCGGATTGTGGCTGGAGGCCGGGTATATCGATTTTGAAGAGGCTTCCGAAGATGCTTTAAGATTATCGGCCGGCGCCGATTACCGGTTAAGCGATAGGATCTATGCCTTCGGGGAATATCATTTCAATGGTTTCGGGGAACTGGAGGCCTCATCCTATATCAAGAATTGCGCAAAACAGGCTTACTCCGAGAATGTTGTCTATCTGATGGCTAAAAATTATTTTACGGTCGGCTTGAATTATCAGCTGACTCCCCTGCTGAATTCCGGCACCCAGCCGATCATGAATATTGACGATAGATCCGTTGTTTTAAGCCAGCAATTCGACTATAACCTTACCCAGAACAGCTACTTGTCATGCGGATTTTATACGGGTTTGGGCCAAGTTCCGGAGATCATCCTCGGCGGAGGCAGCGTGATTAGGTCGGAGTTTGGTTCGTATTCCGATATTTATTTCGCCTCATACAGAATTTATTTTTAGCAAACCAATAATAAAAAGGGACAGGCCCAGGCCTGTCCCTTTTTGGTTTTAATAAAAATCACCTGAGCAGGGTCAGTCGCTTCATGAAATCGGTCTGGCCGATCTTTAGGTTGACAAAATATACCCCGGTGGGCAGTTTGCGGCCATGGTCATCGGACCCGTCCCAGCTGGCCTCATGGGAGCCGGAGCTCTTGAGGCCAAGTCTTCTGGTATGGACGGCCTGCCCGACGATATTGTAGACAGTCAGATTGACCTCGGCAGGACCTGGGCCCACCTGATAGGATATTCTGGCAGAGGAGCTGAACGGACTGGGGCCGCAGGAGATAAGCCTGGATAGCAAAGAAGCGGGGCCTCCGCTGGACACCATCACCGGCCCGTAATAAACGATCTTTCCGTCGTTATCGATCTGGGCCAGGCGGTAATAATATTGAGTATTGTATCCGGCGCTGTTATCGATCCATTGATACTGGTGGGGCTGGCCGTAGGATTCGATCTCGCCAGATAAACGATAGGGGCCTGCCGAGAGGGTCGATCTCTCTATCCTCCAGCTATCGGTGGCGGATTCATATGATGTGATCCATTTAAGAAGCACCTTCCCGTTCTCCACTGCACCGGTGAATGAAGCCAGCTGGACCGGCAGGGGATTGGCGGCGTCGCTGACCGTCCAGGCCGAGAACGAGGTCACGCTTTCGGTGATGGACCGGCTGGATGAGACGTCGTGCGGAGAAAAAGCCACCGTCCAGGTGCTCCCGCCGTCCAGGCTCTTCCACAGCTGGGCGGCGGTCAGGTCCCGTCCGTTGTCGTCGTCCGATACCCAGGACAGCGTCAGGCTTCTGCCGGCGGAGGGCGGATTGTCGGAGGTCAGATCCCACCGGCGGGTGATACCTGTATCGGCATTAGCACCGGTGATGCTGGCCACCACCACTCCGGCCGGTCCGGTTATACGGCGGACATTGACCGCCCCCAGATCATCAGCGCCCGAATTGAGCGACACCCCGATCCCGCCTAAGCTGGAGCTCCCGGTGCCCACCGGCCTAGAGGTCAGCAGTTTTCCTATCACATAGCGGCCGGCCTGCTCCCCGCTCAGGGTGGCGCTGGAGCCCAGGATCAGCGAGTCGATCCCGGTGTTCAGGTTGCCGTTATTCAAAGTCAATGAACTTTCGACCGTAGTAGTGGTATCCATGGTAACGTTGTTCGAGTTGTTGATTCTGATGTTGGGCATCACTGCCAGCAGCTCCTGGCGGGTATGCTGGGCGGATGTCCCGGCATATTCCAGAGTGGCCCCGTTGGCATACTGCAGAACACCGGCCACGCCGTGCCCCAGATAATAGCTGCTCCTGAAAACCGCTCCGTTGTTGACCAGTATGCTGTCCCCGGCGATGCTCGATCCGTAAAGTTCCAATATGCCGCCCACTGCTATTCTGCGGCAGGTGGCCGAGCCGGACGAGGTGCGGGAGATGTTCCGGGCTATCAGCGAGGCCCCTGCCGCCACCGAGAGGGTTCCGGTGGAAACCAGGCCCGAGTCGGCCCGGACGTCCCCCCCCCTGAAAACGCCCGATGATATGATGATATCGGCAGCCTTGATGTTCTTGGAGGACGTCCCGGTGTCACCGGAGGCCAGGGCCACCTCCATCCGCCACCTAGTGCCGTAGGCTCCCCAGTTGTCGCCGAACAGGGCCCGGGCTGAGCCCACGAATTTGAGCCGCCCCGAGTTGCAGCGGATCAGATAATCGTTCAGGGTCACTCCGTCGGCGTTGAGCATTCCATGGACCGCCAGGGTGTAATTATCGATATCCAGCCTGGTCCCGTAATTGGCCCCCAGAAAAGTGGCGTTTTTGCAGGAGCCATCGGCATCGACGGTGATGGTGTCGCTGCTCCGGATGATTATGTTATTGGTGGAGCAGGGCGGCTGGCTGGCGGCTCCCCAGACGGTACCGTTGTAAGTCTCCCATGACAAAAGGTCCGTCCAGGTCCCGGTCTTCAGCGACCGGTAATCCCCGGCATCGAAATGCTCGGTGGTCAGCTGGCTGTCGACCGCCGGGCTTACGGTCAGGTAATTTTCGGTACCGCCCGAACCGTTGTATTCGTATACCGCGAAATGATAGGTGGTGTTGGGAGCCAATCCCAGGATGGTGTCGCAGTTCCCGCTGCCGGAGTAAACGGTATAGTTGCCGGTGCCGACCTCCTGCCCCATCAGATATGTGGAACTGGGAAAATAGCTGTTGCCGTCCACCGGATCGGCGTCCACCGGGCTGCCCTGCTGGATCAGGACTATCCGGGCGCTGCCGTTGCCGTTGGTCCAGCTGATGATCAACTGGTTCTCGGAGACCTCGCTGAAGACGATATTGCTGGCCTGAACGCTGGGCGCCCCGCCAATGGCGCCAAAGCTGATGGTGGTGTCCGGAACCAAACCGGAGGCCGAGGCCTCGATGGCCAGGCCGGACTCGGCCAGATCGTACTGCAGGTCGCTCCAGGCCCTTAAGCCCGAGGCCAGGTTCTGGGTCAGGCCGGCCGCCGAGGTCAGATTTCCGGTCCCGCCCAACAGGGTCAGAGTGGTGCTATTGGTGGCATCCAGATCGCGGTTGCCGTTGCCGTCGGCGGCCTCAACCGATAAGCCAAAGTCGACGCTGACGTCAACTGAAGCCGGCGGCTGGGAATAAATATTGAGTATAGTGGCAGTAACGCTGACGGCATTGTTGGACGCGCCGGATTCAACGGCGGTGCCACTTCCGGAAGCAAATGGCGTCCCGGCGGCATCTACCGTGAAGCTGGTCCGGTCCACCTTGAAGGCCAGGTTGCTGTTGTCGATGGTGGCCTTGAGCGCGCCCAGGTCGCTCTTAAGCCAAAGCTTCAATTGATATGTCTTGCTGCCGTTATCTGTCACTTCGCCCAGCTTGCCTGATGAATGGTCGATGCCGGAGAAGACGATGCTGTCGGCATAGACGGTGCCCGAGGCCGAGTCGGCCGAGCCGTCAAATAACTTGGCCCCGTCAATCACGCCCGACCAATCCGCCATATCGTTCCCGGTCCCTTCGGTAATGACGATCTTGTCTATCAGGGTATTTATTCCGTCATCCCCGGTGGAATCATCCTTGACCCGGAAATCGAAATTAAGCCCCTTTTCGGCGTCGCTGTCCATGAGAGCGGAGATGGAGGCCGGCTCGGCGCCGGCTCCGATGCTGACGTCGGATGCAGTAACTACGCCGCTTCCGCTGGGAGTGATGTACACGCTATCTATCCCCAGCGCCTGGGCATTCGATGTGGTTGTGCCGGATGTGACGGAATAATTCCAAGCCAGATACAGGTTAGAGCCCGGTGCCACAGACAATGTCAGGGTCTTGTTATCAACCGTCACTATGGTGCCGGGAGCGCTTGAATAACCTTGATTGTCGGCATCAGCCGTAAAGCTGGTCAGAAAATCACTTCCGGCGCTGGTCCAACTGCTACCATCGGCAGAGTGATACATCTGGATACTGAAACCGGCTGCGTTTAAGCCGTTGCGGTATTTTTCGACGTTGTAAGTAATCGTTAAGCTTTTGATGGAATCGCTGCCACTGTTGGTAAAAAAGGCATAAAGATTGCCGCTCTTGCTGGCCGAGCTGGAAGATAACCAACCCACGGCCCTTTCGGTTACGGTAGCTGGATCACCAGCAGCATAGTTATAGATGCCGTTGGCTGCACTGGAGCTCATATTGTTCCCGGCACTGCGAACAGTGGCCGCAAGGGCGCCTGAATATGTTTTGACAGTACGAACGGAGGACGTGACTGTATCAACTTTCCAATAGGATGGCAAGCTAGCAGTAGCTGAAGTTCCTATGCTGAAACTTTCGTTAAAAGTGTTTCCTGACTGAAGCGCTATCTGCGCCATGGCAGCACTACACCATAGGAATACAGCCACAAAGAAAAGTATTGACCTTTTTCTATTCATAGGTAAACCCTCCCAGTTATTGCATTTATCATTTTATCAGTATGACCCTGCCGTGCTGTTCGCTGCCGCCGGCCGCCAGCCGGAAGAAATACACTCCTGCCGGACAGGCCTTCCCGTCCTCTCCCCGGCCGTTCCAGTTGAAATAATTCTGTCCGGCCGGTCCATTGTTTTCAGAGAAAGCCATTACCCTCTGTCCGGATATATTATAGATGTCCAGTTTTGCCGGGCCGGACTGAGGCAAATTATATCGGAAAGTTATATTGCTTTTAAAGGGATTGGGACTGCAGTTCACCCATCGGCCCGGATCATTTCCGAAAATACCCGGAGTGGCCGCGGCCCTCACCGGACCGTAAACGGCTGTGTCCCCGTTGACATCCTTCTCCAGCAGACGGTAGTAATAATCGACCCCCGCCAGCACGTTCCTGTCGGTCCAATCGTAGTTGTGTGCCTCGTTGCTGTTGCCGGCCGTCGGCAGGGAAACCATCAGTTGGTAATAATTCAAAGAATCCAGCGACCGCCAGACCTGCCATTGGTAGCTGTTGATCTCGCTGGCGGTGACCCACTTAAGGGTGATCTGGCCCGGCTCGCCCAGGGCGGTGAAATAGGCCAGCTCCACGCCCAAAGGATCGTTGGGGTTGGCCCCGCCGGGAGTGCCGTAGGTGGCAGTGGTGCCGTTGGCGGCGTCTCCGTACCAGCTGGCGGACAGGGTCCCGCTGGAAAACGGACGGCTACGGTACTGGCACCAATAGGATGCCCCAAAAGTGATGGTGGAATCAATCAGATTATTGCCGGCATCCCGCAGACTGAATGTTTCACTGCCGTTGAGTACCAGAGATCCCACAACATCGTATGGCAGGCTGTAAAAACTAGACCAGCTTCCGGCAGAGGACCGGACTATTACAAAATACCCTCCGGCATGGATGGTATCTCCCGATCCTAATGTGGTCACATAGGCTGTGTTGTCCTGTTTTAATTGCCAACCGCTTAGGCTGATCGGGGCGGCGGTGTTATTATACAACTCAACATATTCATTATAATATAACGGCAACGAGGAACGCTGTTCATTGACCTCGCTGATCACTACCGTATAACCACCGGCCGCCGTGGTGGCAAAGGTATTGTCCCCGGAATAGGTGGGGCCGTTGTTCATGGGATCGGTGGAGGATATTTTGTAATGATAGGTGGTTGAAGCCGCAAGGCCGGAAAGTTCCACCGAATGGCTGGTGACATCGCTCTCGTTCTTTGCCGTGTCGGAGTACGTGGTGGTCGGGCCGTAGTAGACCCAGGAATTGGAGGCTTCGTTGGTGGTCCAATTAACCGTGGCCGAGGAGGAGGTGATGCCGTTGACAGTGGGGCCGGAGGTGATGGTTGGCGCCGTGGCATCGTCGTTATCGCCCAGGGTCAGGGTAAAGACGCTGTCGGCCCCGATGGCGGCGCTGCTCCCGCCGGAAACGTTGCGCAGCTTGAAGATCAGGGTCTCGGTGCCTTCCTCCAGGGCATCATCGGTGATGGCAATGGCGGCATTCTGATTGGCCGAAGATCCCGCCGGAAAGCTTAGGGTCTGGGTGGTATAGTTGTTGATGTCGGCCGCGGTTCCGGATCCGCCGGTCAGGACGACCTGCACCGAGGTGGCGCTGCCGGCGCTGGGCGCGGTGATGGAGACCGCTATGTTGAAGGGGGCGTCGCCCTCGGTCTTGGTGACGGAGGCGGAAGCGAAGAAGACCCTGGTGTTCAGATATTCCGGGAAGTAACAGCGGTCCACCAGGGAGCTGTCGATCACGAAGGGGTTGGGCTTGTTCTGCTGGTAGGCGGCGATCTTCCAGGTACGGCTCTTCTCGAGGGAGTCGGAGGGATCGCCGGCGTGCCAGCTCCGCAGGTCGTACTTCTGTCCGGTCCACCAGGCATCAGAGGTATCTCCCAACTGGTACATGGTCAGCACATAGAACATGGCCCTGGCGGTGTTGCCCTGCTGGACCTCCCGGGGTTCGAACTCCACGGCCAGCAATGCCTCGGCCCATTCGTCTATATTGGAGATCGGCTTGGTCTGGGTTCTGACATTATTTCGGTTCCACCACACCGAGGAATTGTTATCATCAACCTCGCCAAAGGGAGAGCTGCCGCGGTCATTGTTGACCTGCATCTCGGTTGGCATCAGATGGTGCATGTCGGACTCGGTCTTGGTGGAGTCCAGCAGGCTCTGGGGCCAGGTGTGCTCGCAGTTGATGTCGCCGGCGGTGGCCCAGGCGGTGGGGTCGGCGGTGGGCCCTCCGCTGATGGTCCAGCCCGAATAGACGCAGGTCAGGCTGTCGCCCTGGATGTCGATCTCGCCGTACATCTTGTCCCGGGCGCCGTCGTAGCTCAGCACCGTGACCGTCTTGTAATATTTCCGCAATGAGTCTACCAGCGGCTTTCCGGCCACTCCGGGAAAAAGCTCGACCGCTGACAGGGAACTGACGACTGCTGATATTACAGTTATGGCCATGAGTAATTTCTTCATTTTGCCTTATTCATTGGATCAAATTTTAGGCGGCAGCCACGCTGGCTACCGCCTATTTATAACACAAAACCCTGCCCCTGTCAATTAAGATTGTATTAAATATTTTCGGGCTAGATCACGTCGGAGAAGCCCTCCAGACGCTTGCTGCGGGAGGGATGGCGCAGCTTGCGCAGGGCCTTGACCTCTATCTGGCGCACCCTCTCCCGGGTGACGTTGAAGATGGCCCCCACCTCCTCCAGGGTCCTTGGGCAGCCGTCGTTGAGGCCGAACCTCAGGCGGATGATGGATTCCTCCCGCTTGGAGAGGGTGGCCAGCACCTTCTCGATCTGGTCCCGCAGCATCAGAAAGTTGGCGGTGCGGGCCGGGGACTTGGCCGAGGCGTCCTCGATGAAATCGCCGAAGACGGTGTCCTCGTCGTCCCCGATGGGCTTGTCCAGGGAGATCGGCTCCTGGGCCACTTTGATGATGGAGCGCACCTTGTCGAACGGCAGTTCCATGTGCTCGGCGATCTCATGGCTGGTGGGCTCCCGTCCGTACTCCTGGACCAGCTTGCGGGAGGCCTTGGAGACCTTGTTGATGGCCTCGATCATGTGCACCGGAACCCGGATGGTGCGGGCCTGGTCGGCGATGGCCCGGGTGATGGCCTGCCGGATCCACCAGGTGGCGTAGGTGGAGAACTTGTAGCCCTTGTGGTAGTCGAACTTCTCCACCGCCCGCATCAGCCCGGAGTTGCCCTCCTGGATCAGGTCCAGGAACTCCAGGCCCCGGTTGATGTAGCGTTTGGCGGTGGAGATCACCAGCCTGACGTTGGCCTCCACCATCTCCTTTTTGGCGTAGTCCCGCTGAAACTGCATCTTTCTGACGCTGTCGGCCAGCTCCATCACCTGTTCCGGGGTGGTCCTGGCATCCTTGGCCAGGACGGTCATTTGCTTCTGGGCGGCGTGGACCTCCTGCCAGTAGCAGAGCAGTTTTTCCTTGGGGATCTTCAGCCGGGCCTTTTCCTCTTTATTCAGCTTCTTGCCCGATTTCAGGATCCGGGCCATCTTGTCCAGCTCCTGGACGTTCATTTTACAATGGCCCAGGGCGCGGTCCCTCTCCTTCTGGTGGGTCTTTATCTGGAAGGACAGGCTCAGCAGGCGGTGGACCATGGAATTAAGCAATTCGTTGCTCAGCTTCAACGCCTGGAGGTTGGTCAGGATCTTCTCCCGGCGCTGGCTTATCTTGGGTCCGGCCTTCTCCTGGTTCTTGAGGGCGGAGAGATACTCAACATCCTTGTAATCCCGGTGGATCCTCTTCAGCAATTGCAGGATCTTCTGCCTTTTGCGGCTGGAGGAATACTGGGGCATCCAGCCGTCGATGTCGGTCTGCACCAGTTCCTCCATGGCCAGTTCGTGCTTTTCGAACTGCTTGGAAAGGCGCATGAACTCCTTCATGTTGACCGGGGCCGAAAAGGACAGGCTCAGGATCTGCCTCTGGCATTCCTCTATCTTCTTGGCGATCTCGATCTCCTTCTCCCGGTCCAGCAGGGGGACCCGCCCGATCTCATGCAGGTACATCCTCACCGGATCGTCGAAGCGCAGCCCGACGGGCACTTCCGCCGCCTCCTCCTCCTTGCCCTTGGCCTTCTCCCGCGCCTCCTTGATCTGGTTCCATTCCTCCTCGGAATTGACCACCTCCACACCGGTCTGGGCCAGCATCATGATGAAATTCTCCAGTTCCTCAGGAGAGACGATATCCTCGGGCAGCATTTCGTTCAGCTTCTGGTAGGTGATAAACCCCTGGCCCTTGCCGAAACTGATTATCTGCTTGATCTTCTTCTTGATGTTGCGGTCCTCCATGGCCTCTCCTAATAATTGGTTATATAATATATTTATTTTCTTGCTATTCGGCCTTATTTCCCGGATGGCCGGATGATAATTCCTGGTACTGCCGGAGCAGCTTGGCCACCAGGATGCTGTCCCCGGACTTTTCCGCCTGCTTGATCTCATGCTGAATGTCCTTCAGGCGGGGTTTGAGGTTCTGTTTCCTCAGTTTGGCCATGTAATCAGACAGCAATTGGGCATCGTTGTCGGCGCTATCCAGGGAATCATCCGGCATATCCTTGTGAATCAGTGACCCCGACAGCAGGCTCTGTTCTTCCCGGTCTTCGAATTTCATCATCAGCCCGGCGCCGTCCAGGCGACCGGTATCCTGATAGATGGCCCCCAGTTTTTTCAAAAGTCCGATCAGTCTGGGCGAGGCCAGGCCCTGTGACGACAGCTCCGGCAGAATGGTATCGATATTCTCCGGCCGGCGCAGCAGAATGGAAAGGATATCACCCTCCCAGTCCGGCAGGTTGTTCAGCGGAGCGTCCCGGTTATTACCCTCCGGTTTGAGCCCGTCCTTTTTCCGGGCCAGGTCCAGCACGAAGGATTCATCCAGGCCCGCCGCCTCGGCCAGTTCCTTGATATAGAGCCGCCGCTTCACCGGGTCGGACACCAGGGCCAGCAGGTTCAAAAGATTGTTCACCAAGGCGCTCTTGTCGGCCACCTGGGACAGGTCGGACATCAGCCGGGCCCGCATCACCTTGAACTCGATGAAGGTGATGGCCGTTTCGATGATGGCGGCGAAGGCCTGTTCCCCCTCCCGGCGTACGGCCAGGTCCGGGTCCATCTCATGGGGCAGCACCGCCACCTTGACGTCTATCCCGGCCTCCAGCAGCAGGGGGATGGCCCGGTCGGTGGCGTTCTGCCCGGCGGCATCGGGATCGTAGCATAAAACCGCCTGCCTGGCGTAACGGGACAGCAGCTTGGCCTGGTCGCTGCTTAAGGCCGTCCCCGAGGTGGCCAGGATGTTCTTAAAGCCGTGCTGGTAGGGGATGATCAGGTCGAAATTGCCCTCCACCAGGATGGCCTTTCCGGCGTCCTGCACCGGACTCTTGGCCTGGCAGAATCCGTAGAAGCCCCGCCCCTTGTGATAGATGGGCGTCTCCGGAGAGTTGAGGTATTTGGCCTGGGGATTCTGCTCCAGGCTGCGCCCGCCGAACCCGATCACCCGGCCGCTCAGGGAGAATACGGGAAATATTATCCGGTGCCGGAACCGGTCGTAGTATCCGTTGCTCTCGTCGCGGGCGATTATCAATCCGGCCTCCTTCAGCAGCTGCAGGCTCAGGCCCTGCTTGCCGGCTGCCTTGATCAGATCCTCCCAGGCGTTGGGGGCGT
Source organism: Candidatus Edwardsbacteria bacterium (assembly GCA_031082425.1). Classification (NCBI taxonomy): domain Bacteria; phylum Candidatus Edwardsiibacteriota; species Candidatus Edwardsiibacteriota bacterium. Next base: position 45,902 of record JAVHLB010000007.1, read on the forward strand.
ATCCCAGCCGGAATAATTCTACGGACTGGTCGCTGATGCCGCGGTTTTTGAGATATTCCCGGGCGGCGGCTCCGATGCCGGAGGCCAGCCGCTCCTGGAAGAACTTGGCGGCGAACTCGTTGGCCTGGTATAAAAGGTCGTGAGCCCCTTCCTTGTAGTCATCCGACGAGGGCAAAGTGATGTTGGCCCGCTTGGCCAGGGTCCTTAAGGCCTCGATGAACGACACCTTGTCGTGCTCCATCAGGAACGAAATGACGTTGCCGCCCTTGCCGCAGCCGAAGCAATGCCAGATCTGCTTGGCCGGGGTCACTACAAAGGAGGGGGTTCGCTCCTGGTGAAAGGGGCACAGGGCCTTGTAGGTGCTGCCGGTCTTCTTAAGCGACAGGTACTGCCCCAGCACCTCCACCACGTCGTTGGACTGCCGGACATCGTCGATTATTTCCTCGGGGATGCGCGCCATTATGGTTTGAAAAGATTAATGATTGGTTTGCGGCAAAAGCTGCCTGACGAACTCGTCCAGCCGGGCATCGCTCTCCGGCTTTCCGGCCTCGCGGGTCTTTACGGTCAATTTGGCCACGGCGGTCTGGCCGGAAAGAGATTCCATCTCCTTGAATGTGTTCTGGTCCCCGGAGCCGCCCATGGTGCAGAACAGGGCCAGCTTTTTTATCTTGTCCTTGTTCTGGCCGATATAGGTTCGGATGGCGCAGGCCATGTTGCCGGCCCACACCGGGGTGCCGATGACCACCAGGTCGTAATATTCGGGATTATTCTTGACGACGGCGATCTGGGCCGGGATCCTTTTCATGGCATCGCGCCCGGCCTTGAGGTATTCCCAGGGACCCTTGCGGTCCTTGAGGTCTACGATCTCCTCGGTGTCGGCCGGGATCTTTGCGGCGATGGCCTGGCCGATCTTTTTGGTGATGCCGGTGCGGGAGTAATAGATCACTAGGGTTTTCATATCAACCTGCAATATTTATATTATCTGGTTATCTTCTTTTATTGCGGTTCGAGGGACGATGGCCTCCGTGGCCCTTCTCCTGGGGGCGGGCCTCTTTGACGAATATGGCCTTGCCCTTGAGGGCCACCCGGCCGTTCAGGTTGTCTATGGCCGCCAGGGCCTCCGATTTCACCGGCATCTCCACAAAGGCAAAGCCGCGGGGCTGGCCGCTGTATCGGTCCATCACAAAGGCCACCGATGTCACCTGGCCGAACTTCTCAAAGACCTCCTTCAGTTCGGCCTCGGTCATTTCCTTGGCCAGGTTTCCTGCAAATAAATTCATCGTCTCTCCTCAATATATAGTGATTGTGATTGGTTTACATCCCCATAAGACATAATGCTAAATTCATAAATTATGTTTGGTTATAATTTCAATTATCATCCCCCGGACTGACCATTATCTCCTGCTTGCCGTACTTAGCGTGCACCTGCCATTTCTGTCCCAGGGCTTTCAGAATGCTGAGGCCCCCGGTGGTTATCAGCACCACCCCGCCGGCCAGCAATATCCACAGCTTGCTGGTGGGCTCGGGAGAGGCAATGGAAGCGGCTATCAGCCAGATCCCCACTCCGGACAGGCCCATCCCGGTCAATATCTGGGAGATCTCCTTCCAGCTCACCTTCCCGGTCCGCCCGGCCCGTCGGATAAGGGATACCGCCGACACCAGGTCGCTTTCGGTTATCCCCAGGTTGGCATCGTCGGTGAAATGAAAGGGCAGCCGGTCGCGGTAGGATTTTAAAGCCCTGTCCAGCCAGCCGGGATCGGAGGTGCGGATGATGGCCGGGCTATCCTCTTTTTTTATTATCGATAATCCCATCTTTCCAATTCCACCATTTTAAAAATTTCGGATCGTGTTTCCCGGCTGAGGCGTAATAGACCGCACAACGATACACGTAGAGCAGGCAGCGGTCGATCTGTTTTCCGGCCTGGTGGCAGGACTGCAGGTACAGCTTCTCCGGGTCCCGGCCCCTGAGGTCGGAGACTTTGCGGATCCCCAGCTGGTACAGGTCCCGGGCGATGCTGGGCCCCACCCCGGGAATGGTTTGAAGTTTTTTTATTGCCGGATCTTTCATCTAATGTCACTTGCGTTTTTTAGAAAAGTTTCTTGATATAGCACCTTCTCCGCTTGTGCTGGCGCGATTCGAAGTATTTCCAGTGGCTCTGCACCTTGATGTTCTCCTCCAGCTCGATGTTGGTCTCGGCCGAGACCACCCCGTTCTTGATGGCCGAGCGGCTCATCTCGGTCATCAGCAGGGCGTCGGCCCCCTTGCCCTGCAGATCGGGCCTTATGGCGCCCAGATAAAGATCGATCTGTTTGTTCTTTTTGCTGACCGCTTTGAGCAGATGGATGAACCCGAAGGGGAACAGCCGTCCCTTGGCCTTTTGCAGGGCTTTTGACAATGATGGCATGCCGATCACGAATCCGGCTACTTTATTGTTTGAATCAAGCAGGATCTTGGTGTAATCCGGCATGATAAACGAAAAATACTGCTTGATGTACATGGCGATCTGTTTCTCGTTCAGGGGAACGAAGGCATAGATGGGGGCAAAGGCGCTGTTCAATACCTCGAACATCTCATGGGCATAGGGCAGCAGATCCTTGGCTTTTTTAGCGTTTAAAACTTTGACCCCGGCTTTCTGCATCACGATCTTGGCTATGCGGTCGGCCTTCTCGGGTATCTCTTTGGGAACCTTGACCTCGAACTCCACCCAATCCACGTCCTTGACGTATCCCAGTTTTTCCAGCTGCTGGGGATAATAGGGGTGGTTGTAGATGGCCGCCAGAGTGCCCAGCTCGTCGAAACCCTCCACCAGCATGCCCTCGTGGTCCATGTCGGTGAAGCCCAGCGGTCCGTGGATGCCGGCCATTCCCTGTTCTTTGGCCCACTGCTCGGCGGTGCTGAAAAGAGCCCGGACCACCTCAGCGTCATCGATAAAATCCACCCAGCCGAAACGGGCATACTTGTTGCCCCATTTTTCGATGTAGCGGTGGTTGACTATCCCGGCGATCCGCCCGGCCAGTTGTCCGTCCTTGTAGGCCAGCCAGAATTTGGCGTCGCAATATTCGAAGGCGGGATTCTTCTCCTGGCGGAGGGTGTGATACTCGTCCATCAGCAGGGGGGGAATCCAGTTCCGGTTGCCTTGGTAGATGGAGAAGGGAAATTCTATGAATTTTTTCAGGTCCGCCTTGGTTGCGACCTCTTTTATCTGTACCGGCATAGCTGCCTTCGATTAGGTTTTCTATCTTGGTATTTAACTATCGTGATAAATGCGGATGATTTAATATTTTTAGACACGGATAAACACGGATCTAAGACAACTTTTTATTTCCGCCTAGATTCTCAGCTTCACAACATCTGTTTTTCATTTAAGTTCCACCACCGTCACCCCGTCCTGGCCCTCGTTCCATTCACCCAAACGGAAGGATCTCACCCGGGGATCCTTGGTCAGCGCCTCCTTGACCACCTGGCGCAGCACCCCGGCGCCCTTGCCGTGCACGATCCTGACCGAATTTATCCCCAGCATCACCGCCTCGTCCAGATAGCGGTCCACCAGTTCCAGCGATTCCTCGGCCCGCATTCCCAGCAGGTGCAGCTCGGAGTTGAAATGCCTCTCTTCTTCCAGCGACATTTTTACCGATCCCGCTTTTTCCTCCCTGCCCCTTTGCAGGGACCTCAGCTGGCCGCTCTTCAGGGTCATCCGGATGCCGCCCACCTGGACCTTGACCTTGCCCCCGGAATCGGGCAGGGCCACCACTTCGCCCTCTTTTTGAACAGAGGGCACATATACCGCCTGGCCCATCTTCAAGGGCTCCTTTATCGCCAGATGATCGTCCTCTCCCCTGGCCTCGGCGGAGGACCCCAGATCCAGTTTGGATTCGGTCTCAGCCAGGATGTTCCGGGCCTGCTTGATGCTGTCCTTGGAGGCCTGTTCTTTCTTGATGCCGGCCACCGCCATCTCCGAGGCGCTGCGGGCCTGGGCCAGAATATCCTTGGCCTCCTGCTTGGCCTGCTGTTTAAGCTCCTTGAGCTCGTCCTTGAGCCCCTTCAATTTAGATTCGTATTCCTGTGACATTTTCCTGGCGGCGTCCAGTTCGTCGGCCGCCTCCCGCTCCCGCTGTTCCATCCGACGCTTGGTATCCTCGATGTCGGAGATCAGCTCTTCCAGTTTGATGGACTTGGAGTCCAGCCTGGTCCGAGCCTCGGCCACGATGCTCTCCGGCAGGCCCAGCCGCGAAGCTATCTCCAGCCCGTAGCTGGCGCCGGGCAGGCCCATCATCAGGCGGTAGGTGGGCTTCAATGCCTGGCGGTCGAATTCCATGGCGGCGTTGATCATCCCCTCCCGGCTCTGGACGAAGCTCTTCAGCGCCCCGTAATGGGTGGTGGAGAGGGTCAGGCAGCCCTTGTCGGTCAGGTCCGACAGGATGGCGATGGCCAGCGAAGATCCCTCGGAGGGCTCGGTGCCGGCCCCGATCTCGTCCAGCAATACCAGCGATCGCTCTCCGGCCTCCCGGACGATGTTGCCTATCTGCCGCATGTGCGAGGAGAAGGTGGACAGCGACTGGGAGATGGACTGCTCGTCGCCGATGTCTGCGAACACCTCGCCGAATACCGGCAGGGCGCTGCCCTCTCCGGCCGGGATCTGCAGGCCGGACTGGTTCATCAGCACCAGCAGGCCGACGGTTTTCAGCACCACCGTCTTGCCGCCGGTGTTGGGCCCGGTGATCACCATGGTCAGCTTGCCGTCGCCCAGCTCCATGTCCAGCGGCACCGGACTTTCCAGGGCCGGATGCCGGGCGGCCGCCACCTTCAGGTAGTTTCCCTGGGAACGCAGGGCCTGGGAGCAATGCCATTCGGAGGCCAGGCGGGCCTTGGCCACCAGCAGGTCGAACTGCGATATCAGCTCCAGGTTCTGCTGGATGGGCTCGATCTCGTCCAGTATTTCCTTGGAGAATTCCTGCAGGATCCGCTCCACCTCGCGCTTCTCGGCCAGGATCACTTGCCGCATCTTGTTGTTCAGTTCAACGGATACCAACGGCTCCACGAACACCGTGGCACCGGAGGAGGAGGTGTCGTGGACGATGCCCTTGACCTGCGACTTGGCGTCGGATTTGACCGGGATCACATAGCGCCCCTCCCGAATGGTGACCACCGATTCCTGGATGGAGCCGGAGGAGGCGTTCATGATGCTTTCCAGCTTGTCGTAGATCCTTGCCCGCAGGGCCTCCTGGTCGCGCCGCAGGTGGTACAGGGTGTCGCTGGCCCGGTCGGCCACCCGCCCGTCCGGCTCGATGGATCTGGCGATCCGGTCCTCCAGCACCTTGTAGGCCCGGAAGCCTGAGGCCAGAGCGTCTAAAAGCGGGTAATCATCCTTGCGCAGGCTGATGGTGGACTTTATCCGGCGGGCCGCCTCCAGATGGCGTCCCAGCTGCAGCAGCTCCAGCGGCTCGATGATGGCCCCCTCGGCCGCCAGGGCCCCCAGGGCCGGGCGGATGTCCTGAACGTTCCCGAAATCCAGCCCGATGCCGGCCTCCAGCAGCTTCCTGGCCTCGGCGGTGACGGCCTGCTGTTCGGCGATCACCGCCGGGGAGGTGGACGGAACAATCGCCAGCGCCTCGGCCCGGCCATAGGGCGTGCCGGTCTTGCGGGCCAGAGCCTCCAGGACGAAATTGAATTCTAATATTTTTAAACTATGGGTGTTCATTAATTTAATACAATTATCATTTGGGCATTTCATGAAATGCCCCTACAAATATTTCCCTCTCCCTTCGGGGGAGGGGCAGGGGAGGGGCCCTTTGATTTTAAATTATCTGCTCCACCTTCTTGGGCGTTGGCGCTTTCTCGAATTCCTGGTATAACTTCTGGGCCTTGGGCCACAGCCCTTTGGATTTCTCATAGACCAGCGGGGCCACCTTGCGGATGGAGCGGATCATGCCCGAGCGGTCCAGCTTGCTATTGAATTCCCTGGGCAGCGGCGCCAGCGCCAGCAGCAACAATATCACCGATATTATCAGCGCGCCCTTTACCAGCCCGATGACCATGCCGCCGATCTTGTCGGCCAGATCCAGCGGGGTGGCTTTGATGATTTTTGATAATATCCAACCGACGATGGTGATGGCCAGGAACACGATCAGAAATACCGCCACGAAACCCACCATCGGCGCGATGTGTTTGGGCAAACCGGAGATCATCCTGGTCAACATGGCCGCCGCGATCAGGTGCATTTTAAGCGCCAGGAAGAAGGCGATGACCAGGGCGATGATGCCCACGATCTCCTGCACCAGGCCCTTCTTGAAGCCGATCCCCACCGCCAGGGCCAGCAGGATCAGGATGATGATGTCTATCCAGTTCATGTGATTTCTTTCGATTGCTTATTTAGTGGACGTCAATGCCGTCAAAATATAATTCCGTGATAGCCGTGTCATCGTATTTTTCACCCTTATAAATATCTTTGATAACAAATTTCATTACAAGGTCCTGACCATCTTTTCTTCGCCCCAGCGGTTCGGGCAATTTAAATTTTTGTGCAGCTCTTGTATCTTGTAAGTGTAAAATTGCGTATAAAGATCCATTCACAAAAACCTCCAACAGTTTAACACGTGTATTATATTTCCACGTTTGATGAGATTTTATTATGCCATTGAAAATAATGATATTTGTTAATCTTGGGCTATCGTTCTTGAAACTATATTCCAAATACTCACCGATACCATAACCTGGTTTACCTTCGACCCATGATGTTTTATAACTAAAATCATGCGCATTTGTTCCATCGTAAAAAATATCATGCTCGGGTTTATGAAAAGAAGATGAAATTATTTTGTATGGCCCCCCGCCACAATACCAGCTACACCCATTACCTAAAATATCCCATATACTATCAAATGCCTCATATTTACCAAGTATTTCTTTTTCTTTTTTTGTTAGTTTTTCATATTCCCTTGTTTCTTCAAGCTTTCGTATCAAAGAATCTTTTATGGCAAATTCTCTTTGAGCTTTGATGCTAAAATCAGGGGTTTCCCCAATAATAGGTTTTAGCTCAATTACTTTCGTTTGTCCATAAACAATTTGACTAATTATAAATAAAAGACAAAATATATTTATTTTCATATTCTCACCATATTTTTTAATTTTTACCCCAGTTCCCCCAGCCTATCCAACACCACGGTGGACAGTACCAGCCCGGCGGTCTCCGCCCGCAGGCGTCTTGAGCCCAAAGTTATGATGTGCCCTCTTGCCTCGGCGATGATCTCTTTCTCTCTTTGGGAAAACCCGCCCTCCGGCCCCACCAGGCACAGCACCTTGCGGACCTCCTTGTTCTCCGGCAGCTTGGCGAATACGTCGGCCAGGTTTATCTTCTTCTCTGTCTCATCGGCCATCAATAGCAGGTCGTAATTGACAAAGCTTTCCGACAGCTTGGCAAAATCCGTCGGCTCGCCGATGGCCGGCAGCACCGAGCGCAGGGACTGCTTCATGGCGGCGATGGCGATCCTCTGCCAGCGGGCGGCCTTGCCGCCCCCGGAGTCATCGTCCAACTGCGGCAGGCTGAAGCCCGGCTTGTCGTCGGCCGGCTTGACCACCGAGTTCTCGGTGATCAGCGGGATGATGGCGTGCAGGCCTATCTCGGTGCCCTTCTCGATAACGAAGTCCATCCGCTGGCCTTTGGGCACCGCCTGGGCCAGGCTTACCTGCTTGATGGTCTCGTTGGTCTTGCGCCGCCGATTGAAGATATTGGCGGTCACCGCGCCGTCCGAGATGGCCGCAATGGTGCATTCGTATTCCCCGCCCTGGCCGTCCACCACGGTGATCTGGTCGCCCTTCTTGTGGCGCAGGGCTTTGGAGATATGCCGGGCCTCCTCGCCGGAGATCACTATCTGCCGGGCTTCGATGGAGGAGGGCGGAACGTAGAAGAATTCAAACATTGTATGATTATAAAGATTTTAGGCGCTTCTCTTTTTCTTTCTCGTCATTTATTTTTTTATTATCGTCAGCTATTTTCTTTAGTTTATTATTTACATACATTATTGAAACAGTTCCATCATGTGCAGGACTACACCAAATGTAGCTTGAGTCAGAAAATTGCCATGTTGCAGATACTATACTTTCTTCATCAAAAGAGTAACTCGGAAGTCCCCACTTTGTTTGTATGAGTTCTTTTATCTCCTTATAATCAGACTTCCCACCAATAACACTTATAAATAGATTATAAAATTTATCACCCACAAACTCAAAATTATAAAATGTAACCATTTTCCCGCAATATTCACCACCAGTAAAGTACACACTGTTGCTATCTTTACTTTTGAATATTACATCTTCAACATTTTTAAATTTACTTATAACTTCTTTTTGCGACTCTCCCCATTGTATATCCTTATATCCCATTAATGGAGAATTGATAGTTTTTGGTTTTTTAGCTATGCATCCAACTAAAATAAATGTTGCTATAGATGCTAAAAATAAAAACTGTTTATTCCTTATCATATTCTTATCCTTCCATATACTCATTTAATGAATAATAATTATTCCTCGAACTGGCTCAGGTCCACCTTGTGGGGGCTGGGCACCCTGCCGTTCTGCACCTCGCCCAGCTGCTTCAGCAATTTCTTCTCCTCGGAGGAAAGCTTATTGGGAATGTATATCTCCACCCGGATCAGCTGGTCGCCGCTGCCGCTGGAATTCAATCGCGGCAGGCCCTTGCCCCGCATCCGGAATATCTTGCCGGATCTGGTGCCCGAGGGAATGGACAGCTCGGCCCTGCCGGACAGCATCGGCACCGTCACCTTGGCCCCCAGGGCGGCCTGGGCGTAGGAGATGGGCAGGGCCAGCACCAGGTCGTCGCCGTGGCGGTGGAACAGGGGATGCTCCTTTTCTTCGATGTAGACCAGAATGTCCCCGGCCGGGCCCAGCTTGGGGCCGATGTTCCCCTGGTTCCGCAGGGGGATGTAATTGCCGTTGGCCACCCCGGCCGGAACCTTGACCTTGATGGTGGCCTCTCTCTTGACCCGGCCCTCGCCCTTGCAGGAGGGGCAGGGATTGCTGATGATCTTGCCCTCGCCGCCGCACTGCGGGCAGGCCCCCACGTTGATGAACTGCCCGAACATGGAGCGTGACACCTGCCGCACCTCGCCCGCCCCCTTGCAGGCCGGGCATTCCTTGATATCGGCCCCGGACTTGGCTCCCTCCCCGTGGCACTCGGAACAGCTTTCGAATCTCTTCAGTTGGAGGGTCTTCTCCACGCCGGTGGCGATCTCCTCCAGGGTCAGGCTCAGGTGGATGTTAAGATCGCCTCCCCGCCGCACCTGGCGGCCGCCCCGGGTGCGGGTGGCCCCGCCCATCCCGCCGCCGAACAGCATGTCGAAGATGGAACCGCCCCCGCCTCCGCCGAACATCGAGCCGAAGATGTCCTGGATGTCATCGGTATGGGTGAAGTCACGGCGGAAGTCGAAGCCGCCGGCCCCGAAGGACGGATCCACTCCGGCGTGGCCGAACTGGTCGTAGTTGGCCCGTTTCTGCTTGTCCATCAGCACCTCGTAGGCCTCGGACAGTTCCTTGAACTTCTCCTCGGCCGCCTTGGGATCCTCCCGGTTCATGTCGGGATGATGCTTCTTGGCCAGGGCCCGGTAGGCCGTTTTTATCTGGCTCTCGTCGGCGCTCTTGGGAACGCCCAGTATTTCGTAATAGTCGCGTTTGGTAGGGGTCATAGATTTGAATTATCGCACTAGTTAATTTATCGGTATTTTATTTAGATATTTGACAACCTCTGATTATCGGCATCAATCATTTGACACCCCTCTGTATCTCCCCTTGATAGGGGAGACAAGCACCATCCCCTCTAAGAAAGAGGGGAGCGAGGGGTGTGTCCAGTCATCTCGCAATGACCCAAAGAAATCCGAAATATCCGTGCGGATCCGTGTTCCATTACCCCCATATAAAAGCACAAATAGGGGAGAAGTATTTACCTTCTCCCCTTTTGCCGTTCACGAATTTTTATTTCTTATCCTCGTCAACGACCTTATAATCGGCTTCCTCCGGGCCTTCCGGTTTGGGCGCCTCGGCTTGTCCGGGTTGTTGACCTCCGCCCGCCTCCGGACCGGCCTGGGTCTGCTGTCCGGCCTTGGCGTAAACCGCCTCGCCTATCTTCCGGGCGGCCGCCGCCAGCTCGTCGGAGGCATCCTTGATGGCCTCGGTGTTGTCCTTGCCCAGGGCTATCCTCAGCTTGCCCATGGCATCGTCGATGGCCTTGCGGTCCTCGGAAGAGACCTGCGAGCCGTACTCCTTGAGGGTCTTCTCGGTCTGGTAGACCATGGCGTCGGCATTGTTCCGGACCTCGATATCGCTGCGCTTCTTGCGGTCCTCGTCGGCGTGGGCCTCGGCGTCCTTGGCCATCTTGTCGATCTCCTCCTTGCTCAGGCCGGAGGAGGCGGTGATCTTGATGCTCTGGGCCTTGCCGGTCCCCAGGTCCTTGGCCGAAACGTGCAGGATGCCGTTGGCGTCTATGTCGAAGGTGACCTCGATCTGCGGTATGCCGCGGGGGGCCGGCGGGATGCCCACCAGGTCGAACCTGGCCAGCGTCCGGTTGTCCACCGCCATCTCCCGCTCGCCCTGCATCACGTGGATGGAGACCGCCGGCTGGTTGTCGGCCGCGGTGGAGAAAACCTGGCTCTTGCGGGTGGGGATGGTGGTGTTGCGCTCGATCAGACGGGTCATCACCCCGCCCAGGGTCTCGATGCCCAGCGACAGCGGGGTCACGTCCAGTAACAGGACATCCTTGACCTCGCCCACCAGCACCCCGGCCTGGATGGCGGCGCCGATGGCCACCACCTCGTCGGGATTGACGCCGCGGTGCGGCTCCCGGCCGAAGAACTGCTTGACCATCTCCTGGACCTTGGGCATCCGGGTCATGCCGCCCACCATCACCACTTCGTCGATCTCGGTAAGCTTCAGGCCGGCGTCGTCCAGGGCCCGGCGGCAGGGGCCGATGGTCCTCTGCACCAGGTCATCCACCAGCTGTTCCATCTTGGCCCGGGTCAGGGTCAGATCCAGGTGCTTGGCCCCGGAGGCGTCGGCGGTGATGAATGGCAGGTTGATGTTGGTCTGCATGGTGGAGGACAGCTCGCACTTGGCCTTCTCGGACGCCTCCTTCAGGCGCTGCAGGGCCATCTTGTCCTTGCGCAGGTCGATGCCGTTGGTTTTCTGGAATTCCTCGGCCATCCAGTCGATGATCTTCTGGTCGAAGTCGTCGCCGCCCAGGTGGGTGTCGCCGTTGGTGGAGCGCACCTCGAACACCCCCTCGCCCAGCTCCAGGATGGAGATATCAAAGGTCCCGCCGCCCAGATCGTAGACCGCGATCTTGTGGGATTTGCCCTTGTCCAGCCCGTAGGACAGCGCGGCCGCGGTGGGTTCGTTGATGATCCGCAGCACCTCCAGCCCGGCCACCTGCCCGGCATCCTTGGTGGCCTGGCGCTGGGCGTCGTTGAAGTAGGCCGGAACGGTGATCACCGCCTGGGTGACCTTCTCGCCCAGGTAGGCCTCGGCCGCCTCCTTCAGGTAGCGCAGTATCTTGGCCGCTATCTCCGGCGGCGAAAAAACGCTTTCGTTGACCTTGACCCGGGCGTCTCCGTGGGGCCCTTCGATGACCTTGTAGGGCACCAGCTTCATCTCCGAACCGACCTCGCCGTGGCGCCGACCCATGAAGCGTTTGACCGAATATACCGTATTCTCGGGGTTGGTGATGGCCTGGCGTTTGGCCGCCTGGCCCACCACCTCCTCGCCCGATTTAAGGAACCCCACCACCGAGGGTGTGGTCCTCAGGCCTTCCTGGTTGGGAATTACCGTGGGGTTCCCGCCCTCCATCACCGCTATGCAGGAATTTGTGGTCCCCAGATCGATCCCGATTACTTTGCCCATTTATTCTCTCCTGATTTTCAATTGATTCTAAAGATTCTATTCCGTGGTCTCTTGATTCTGGTCCGCCTCCTCCGGATATTCTTCATTCGGCTCCTCCGGCTCCCCGCCCGGACGCTTGGATACCGTCACCCGGGCATGCCTTAGGACCTTGCCCCGAAAGACGAAGCCCTTCTCCACCTCGTCCAGCACCTGGTTGGGTTCATGCTCGGCGGTCTCGATGGACAGAACGGCATCATGCCGGGCCGGGTCGAATTCCTCCCCTTTGCTGCTGAACGGCTTTAGCCCCTCGTTCTCCAGGATCTTGTGGATCTGCTGGTCTATCATCTGGACCCCCTGGTGGAACGATCTCAAGGCTTCGTCGTTCTCGGCCCCGCTCCGTGAAGCTTCTATGGCCCGGTCGAAATTGTCCAGCACCGGCAGAAGCTTGGCGATCATGTTGCGGTTGGCTTCGGCCTCCTTCTCCAGATATTCCTTGGCCACCCTCTTGCGATAGTTGTCGAAATCGGCCATGGCCCGGACATATTTGTCAAAATTCTCATCGGACAACTGTTTGTAATAGCTACCCTGAGACATCAGCTCCTTAAGCCTGGCCTTCAATTTTCTGTACAGACCGCTGTTTTTCTTTAACTCCACTAAACCGGCTCCTTACAATGCTTTGGAGGAAAATCGGCCCGGCTATCTTTCCCTGATAATTTTGGGACCGAATAAATATAATCATTAAACCTGGCTTTGTCAATAATTCCGGCTGTAAAAAACAGCTTGCCCCTTCCTTATTTTCCCAGCTGGTTGAGGTGATCGGCTATCCTTTTTGCCGCCCGATCCGGTGTAAGCCCGAATTTCTCCGCCAGGTCCGATTCCGGGGCCGAGGCTCCGAAATCCTCCAGGCCGATGAACAGGCCGTCCCGGCCCAGCAGGCCCCGCCATAACGCCCCCCTGCCGGCCTCGATGGCCACCTTTACCGCCCGAGGGGGAACCACCGAATCCCGGTAATCCTCCGGCTGTCTTAAAAAATCTTCCAGGCAGGGCAGGGACACCACCGTGGTCGACAGACCCTCTTTTTGCAGGGACTGGGCGGCCGACAGAGCCAGCCAGACCTCGGATCCCGAGGCCATGATGCAGATCTCCGGTGTGTGCCCCAATGTTTCAAGCACATAGCCGCCCCGGCGGAATTGTTCGGCATCGATGCTCAGGCGGGGCAGGACCGGCAGTTTCTGCCGGGTCAGGATCAGGGCGGTGGGACCGCCGGTATTTTTAAGGGCCGCGGCCCAGGCCAGGGCCGTCTCCGGGCCGTCGGCCGGGCGGATCACTTTCAGGTTGGGGATCAGCCTTAAGGCCGAAACCTGTTCTATCGGCTGATGGGTGGGCCCGTCCTCGCCCACCAAGATGGAATCGTGGGTGAAGACATAGATGGCCTGCTGCTTCATCAGGGCCGCCAGTCGGATCGACGGCCGGCAGTAATCGGAAAATACCAGAAAAGTGGAACCTAGGGGAATGAAACAGCCGTAAAGTGACAGCCCGTTCATGACGGCCGCCATGGCGTGCTCCCGGATGCCGAAATGGAAATTGCGGCCCGAGAAATCATCCGCCGAAACGAAGGTTGATCCCTTTATCTCGGTGTTGGTGGAGGGCCCCAGGTCGGCCGAACCGCCGATCAGCGAAGGCACCAGCTCCGCCGCCCTCTGGATGATTTTGCCGGAATGGCTCCTGGTGGCGGCGGCCTCGGCGGATAAAGATCCCAGCAATTGTTCCTCGATATCATCCGGCAGCCGCTTTGACCACATGCCGTCCCACAGCTGGGCCTTTTGTGGATTGCGGTTTTTCCAGGCTTTGAATTCCTTCTGCCACTTGGTGTATTTTCTTTTCAGTTTCTTCACCCTGGCATCGCAGGCCTGTCGAACATCGGCCGGCACGTAAAATGTCTCCTCCGGCCAGCCCAGGTTTTTCCTGGTGGCCAGCGCTTCCTGGGCCCCCAGCGGCGAGCCGTGGGCCGCCGAGCTGTCGTGCTTGTTGGGACTGCCGTAGGCTATATGGGTCTTGGCAATGATAAGGGACGGCCTTTTGGCATCCCTGTCGGCCGATTTTAGAGCCTTGACCGCCTGGGCCTGGTCGTGCCCGTCAATCATCAGGACCCCCCAGCCCAGGGCCTTGAACTTGGCCCTGATATCCTCGGAAAATGACAGGTCCGTCCTGCCGTCGATGGTGATGCCGTTGTCGTCATAGAGGCAGATCAGATTGCCCAGCTTAAGGTGTCCGGCGATGGAGGCCGCCTCGGTGGAGATGCCCTCCATCAGATCGCCATCGGACACCAGGGCATATACCTTATGGTCTATGATATTGAACTCTTCATCGTTGAACCTCCGGGCGGCCATTTTGGCGGCGATGGCCATGCCCACTCCGCTGGCAAAGCCCTGGCCCAGCGGCCCGGTGCTTATCTCCACCCCCGAAGTGTGCCCGTACTCGGGATGGCCCGGGGTCCGGCTGTCCAGCTGGCGGAACCTTTTCAGCTCTTCCAGCGGCAGGTCGTACCCGAAAAGATGCAGCAACCCGTACAAAAGCATGGAGCCGTGCCCGGCCGAAAGGATGAAGCGGTCCCGGTTGGGCCATTGGGGATCCCGGGGATTGAAGGACAGGAAATCGTGCCACAGGGCAAAGCTGAAATCGGCCGCCCCCATGGGCAGTCCGGGATGTCCGGAATTGGCCTTTTCCACCGCATCCACCGCCAGCATCCTCAGGGTATCAGCGCACTTTTTAGACAGCTTTTGGTCCATCTTGAGCCTATTGCTTTTATCTTGATATTTGGAGGTTTATTTAAACAGTAATCATACCATTTATCGGGTTATTTTGCAAATGATAAATAAAGGAAGGGCCTGATCATTCAGGCCCTTTCCGGCGGCTGTCTTATCTATGCAACCTTCCTGAATTCAACCACATACCTGGTGCCGTTCTTCTGGCGCACGGCAACCTTGCCGCCAAGCTGCTCGGCCAAAATAGTGATCAACTGCAGCCCCAGGGTGGCCGGGTCTGACAGCGGGGCGGCCTTTTCGGCAAACCCGGTCCCGTTATCGGCCACCTCCAGACGGTAAAGGACATCGTCCTCCAGTTTTAGCCGGACGGTGATCTCCCATTTCTTGCCCCCGAGCGGAGGCTCCTTAAAAGCGTGCTTGAGGCTGTTGGACACCATCTCGTTTATCATCAGCCCGCAGGGGATGGCCACATCCACCCCCAATTCTATGTCGTTTATATCCATGGTCAGTACTATCTGGTCGCTGATGATGCCGTATGACCGGATCAGATCGCTGATCAGGTTCCGGGCATAGGGGCCGAAGTCTATCCTGGCCAGATTGGAGGATTTATACAGGTTCTCGTGCACCAGGGACATGGAGCGTATCCGGTTCTGGCTCTCTAAAAAGATCTCCCTGTCCCGGGGATCGTGGACATAGCCCGACTGGAGGCTTAACAGGCTGGAGACCACCTGCAGGTTGTTTTTCACCCGGTGGGATATCTCCCGCAGCAGCACCTCTTTTTCCCGGAGGGCGGCCCGGATCTGAAGTTCTGCCGATTTCCTCTTGGTTATGTCCAGCAGCGAGGCCACGCTCTTCTCTGTTCCGGGAACCATGTCGCTGGTCAGGTATATGTCCTTTATCTTGCCGATCCGGTCGATGAAGCGGAATTCGTACTTGGGGGGTGCGGCCGGTTTGTCATCTCGGCGCAGCCGGTGGTATTCCTCCATCCGCTCCAGGTCGGGCTTCCAGACGAACTCGGTCAACTTTTTCTGTCCTTCGATCTCGCTGCGGTCAAAGCCGGAGAGCTTCTCGAACTCCTGATTGGCCAGGGATATGGTCAGGTCGCTTTCGATGATGGCCATGGCCGTGCCGGTGTTTTCAAATATGTTGCGGTATCTCTGTTCCGAGGCCAGCAAGGCATCCCGGCTGGCCTGCAATTCCGCCAGTTGCTGCCTGAGCTCCTCGTCAGAGGCCTGAAGCTCCTCATCGGTTTCGGTCAATCTCTGGTTGAGCACCAGCAAGGCCTGATGTTTTTCCAGCAGGGCCTGTTCGGCCTGTTTTTGTTCGGTGATATCCCTCAAATGCTCCACCACCTTGGTCACCTGGCCCCCCTCGTCCAGCACCGGATAGGAACGGGCGTCGATCCATACCCCCAGGTCCTTAAAATATTTCTCCACCCGGGCGGGTTTTTTTGTATCTATGGCTATGGCCGTGGCGCAATTATCGCAGGGCTTTTCGCGGTTGATAAGCTGAAAGCACCTCTTTCCCTTGATGTCAATATGAGAGCATTTTAAAAACTCATAGCCGGCCCGGTTGTATTTTTCCACCCCATGCTCGGCATCCTGGATCCCCAGTATATCGGGGATGACGTCAAACACCGCCCCCAGCAGGGTTGCTGATTCCTTGAGGTCCTGGCTGTACTGCGAAATTTTTGAGGTCCTGGCCTTTACCTGCCTCCTCAACATAAGGCTGAACAGGGCCATTAAGGCCAGCCCTCCGATCAAGGCCCCCAAAACCCATTTCACATGGCGGGGGATCATAGCCGGGGGCCTTTCTCCCAGCCATTTGTTAAGAGACCGGTAGTACACCGAGCCTGGATCGTTCTTCATGCTGGTGAGATTGCGGTCGATGCGGTTGATGATCGGTTCATCCCGGCCCTTGGGAAAGGCGAAATAAATCAGCGAGGGTCGGAACATCACCGAGGTGGGCAGAATATCCGTGCCCCGCAGGTCGGAAAAATAAAAGAAACGGTTGGCTATAATGACATCGGCCCGGCCCTTCCGCAGGGCCTCCACGGTGCCGGCATAATCGGGGCAGGGCAGCAGCGTAAAATCGATATTCAACAGCCCCTTGATCTCCTGGGGCAGGTATTCCTCCTGGATCGCCCCTTTAAGCACGGCTATTCTTTTCCCGTCAAGGTCCTTGCCGCTTTCCAGTTTGACATCCTTGCCGGCGAATGCCTGCAGCCAGGATTCGATCACCGATATTTTATTGAAAGAGAATTTTTCGGCCCTGTCTTGTGAATAGGTGACATCCAACACCAGGTCAAGTTCGCCCTTCTCCAGCCTTTCCAGGTTCTGGCTCCAGGTGCCGGGCGCATACTCCACCGTCCAGCCCTCGTTCCTGGCGATCTGATCCATTATGTCAACAAAGATCCCCTGGGGTTTTCCCCTCCCGTTCCAGAAGACCTTGGGAGGGTTCTGGTAGATCCCCACCCGGACGGTCTGGGCGCCGGCCGGCGGCCGGCAAAAGGCCGCAGCCAGAATAAAAAACACCACGGCCAACCGCCATGGCATTCTGATGGGCTTTGCCCCCAAGCTTCTCATTTTTTCACCTCATTTCAAATGATAAAGCAAACATACGCCAGCGACATTGTCCTCACTGCCGGATCGTTATTTCCTCCATCACCTCCGCCAGGAAGGGATCGAACTGGGTGCCGGCGCACCTTTTGATCTCCTGGATGGCCCGTTCCGGCCCGACTGCCTTTCGGTAGGGCCTCTTCTGGGTCAGGGCGTCGTAGGCGTTAAGTATGGAAACCATTCGG
Organism: Candidatus Edwardsbacteria bacterium; assembly: GCA_031082425.1. Classification (NCBI taxonomy): domain Bacteria; phylum Candidatus Edwardsiibacteriota; species Candidatus Edwardsiibacteriota bacterium. Next base: position 63,354 of record JAVHLB010000007.1, read on the forward strand.
GCATATAGGGGAATGTCCTCACCCCTCAGGTTTCGGGGATATCCGCTGCCGTCCCACCACTCATGGTGAGCCAGGATGGGCTCGGCCAGGTCGGCGGTCTCCGGGGTGTTCTGGACTATATGATAGCCTATCTCCGGATGCCGGTGCATCATCTTCCATTCCTCGGCGGTCAGTCGATCCTTCTTATTGAACAGTCTTTGCTCTATGGCTATATTGCCGATGTCGCAGTATTCCAGCACCTGCTGCAATTTTAAGGTTTCGGGCGGGGTCAGCCCCCGGGCCGATGCCATCTCCCGGGCCAGGCTTTGCAATACCTTCAGCTGCTCCCTGGTCCGCTGTCCTTTTTGGTAATACAATCCCAGCAGATGGGACATGATGTCGGTCCGGACCTTTTTGCTGGTCATCATCTTGCTGCGGTACATGTTTTCTTCGGCTTCCTTCAGGACGCCCTTGATGTTCTGCTCCATCTTTTTCTTGGTGGCATGGCCCATCGCCAGGCTCAAGGTAACCGGACCCTTGACCTTTTCCTGGCACAGTTGGCTTATCCTCTGGAAAAGTTCGTCGGCCTTGTAGCCCGGAGTGTTCAGTAACAGCAGGGCGAACTCGTCGCCGCCCCACCGGGCGATGATATCCTCGCGCCGGCAGCACAGTTTAAGAACCTGGGCCACCCGGTTTAGCAGTTCATCGCCCTCGAGATGCCCGAAGGCGTCGTTGACCAGCTTGAGGCCGTTGACGTCGGCCACGATGATGGTGATGGGCAGATGGCGGTTGGTGTCGATCCTTAAAATCTCCTCCTCGAAAAAGGCCCGGTTGTGCAGCCCGGTAAGCCGGTCATAAAAACTCAGGTACTCCACCTGTTTCTGGACCTTCCGCTTCTCGGTCACGTCCTTGATGGTGATCATGATGCCGTTGACTGCCGGAAGGTCCAGCATGTTCCTGGCCATCGCTTCGATGGTCAGGTAGCTGCCGTTCTTATGCCTGACCCTGAAATCCGCACCCCGCACCTCCCCCACCCTGGAGGCAACTTCTCCGAAGATCCTTTTCACTTCCGGCATATCCTCGGGAGAGATATAATCATATACCCCTGCTCCAAGAACATCCTTTCCGTCGTAACCCAGCATTATTTTCACCATGGGGTTTACATAGGTCAGGCGGCCCTCCCTGCTCACGATGGCAATAAGGTCCAGGCTGTTCTCTATCAGCGAACGAAAATGTTTCTCGCTGGTGCTGAGGATCTCCTCGATCAACACCCTTTGGCCGATCTCGTGCTTTAAGTTCTGATTTGAGTTGTAAAGCTCCTTGGTCCTTCCCTTGATCTCGGCCTCCAGATCCCGCTGGTTTTTCTCCAGAAGATGCTGGATGTGCTTGCTGGTGGTGATATCCTGAAAGGTGATCTGGGCGGCCGGCTGGCCGGCAAAGACGATTGGCGAGCTGATGGTTTTGACATCCAGCTCCACCCCGTCCCGCCGGACCACTTTTTGCTCCAGCAGGCCGGCATTGATGCGGTTGGTTATCACTCGTTCGATCCTGTTTTGCTCTATCTGCCGGTAATCCGGGTGCATGAAGTTGCTTATGCTCTGCCCCAGCAGTTGATCCGCCTTTTCCACACCCAGCATTTTGGCAAAGGCAGGATTGGCGTACAAAAACCCCTGCAGATTTGTCACGGCAATGGGCACCGGGCTGTTCTCAATCAGCCGCTGGAACCGGGCCTCGCTTTTTTCCAGCTGTTTTTGATGTTCGGTCGAAAGATGGCTTATCTTGCGGTGGCCCAAGAAGACCGCGCCGACAAAGGCGCCCAACAAGAGCAGCATCGTTCCGCTTCCGGCTAAAATCAGCCAATATAAGTTTCCATTGTTCATAATAAAATCAAATAATTATTCAATCTGCCACCTCCCAGACCGCTTCTTTCCCACTTACGGTCAACCGCGGTGCCGACCTATCGGTCCATTTGAGGCTTATGAAGCCTGTGGCGTAAATCCCATTGACCAAAAAGCTGACGACCCAGTTGATCCTCCACAACGGCGCGGCCTGGGTAAAAACAAAATTAAGGTTGGAATATATCAGTATGTTTCCGGTGAAGTTGAGAAGCAGGCCCAGGCAGATCCAAAAGCGATGATCATCGAATATAGAAGTCTTTCCCCATATTGACATATATATCATAAAATGGGTTGCCGCCAGCATAAAAACAATGCTCTCTATCAACAGGGGCATATTGGCAAAGCCATCCTTGGAGGGGCCGATAACATTGAAATAAATCCAAACTATCGCCATCAGAGCGCACCCCGCCGCTATTATCGCCCTAATAAGAGATCTCTCGTTCCACCGGCAGAAAATTATTGCAATTATTACCGTTTCAATAAAAAAATAGATTTGATACACCAAATAGTTATTTATTTTCCTCAGGGCCATCGACAAAGCAATTGTTTCCGCTATAAAGGCGATAACTGTCAGCAAAAAAAATATTTTTGTTGCTTTGGGCATTTTTTTTAAAAAGAACGCCCCGCCTGCGATCGGAAACAGCAGCGATAGATAATATCCGGCACCCAAAACGTAATCAGCGGTATGCATGATGCTTACAAACCTTCTGTGTTATATTATGCTTCTATCCGGCGGACAATATGGCGGACAGGGAAATCCAAACTCGGCCAAAAGCCCTTTGGCAATATCATTCCCCTTTTTGTCAACCCCGGTCATGACCAGGGTATTGGCCCCGGTGGGTTTTTTAGCATAATATATGCGCAGGCCGAGGCAGCCCTTCTGTTTTAATATTTTGCCGATGGCATCCCTGCTGAAATAAAGCGCTTTCACTTTTTTCTTGGCCTGGTTTTTTTGATAGGCCTTGACCAGAGCCTGCGCTTTCTTAAAACTAATCTTATGCTCCTCTTTTCCGGTGAACATATTCTGACTCCTCAATTGCATTTGCCGCGCCAGCGGGTTTCTTTTCTCCCGCTATTGACATTTACCGCTCTTTGAATTACTATTAAAAAGGGGGTTAGGCTGTTCTATGGATCTTTTGAGGGAACGGTTACTATACTATAACACATTGCGATTATCATAACTCCACTATTTTATCCTGTCAAGGACATTTTTTATTTATTTTGAATCCTTTAATCATATTTGACATCTAAATACATGAAGCAGCAAATAGACGAAGATATTTTATTACAGCAGGCCAGGGACGGAGATTCGCGTTCTTTCAACCAGCTGGTGAAACTGCACCAGTCTCGGATATATTCGGTGGCCCTGCGGCTGCTGGGCAGCCCAAGCGAGGCCGAGGACGTTCTGCAGGAGACCTTCATCGCCCTGTATCAGAACCTGCATCATTTCAGGGGCGGATCCAAGCTGGCCACCTACCTGTTCCGCCTGGCCACCAACTTCAGCCTGATGAAACTGCGCCGCAGCAAACGCCGGGGCCGCGATTCCGGCCACCTGTCGCTTAACGTGATCGAAGAGCTGCCGGACCAGGCGGCCTCGCCCCTGGAATCGCTGCTGAACAGCGAATTCCGGGCGGTGCTGGATCAACAGCTGCAGAAGCTCCCCGCCAGGGACCGGGCGGTGGTGGTTTTAAGGGACATCGAGGGGCTGGATGGCGGCCAGGTGGCTAGGATACTGGGTCTCACCTTGCCGGCCATGAAATCCAAGCTTCACCGTTCCCGGGAATTTTTGAGGAAAAACCTGTCGGGTTATTTAAAGGATAGTTGACATGCCGAAAATAATTTCTAAAAAGGCCCAGCACCACTGCCACCGGATGACGGCGGCCTTTTCCGAGTATCTGGACCAGGATCTCAGGAAACATCTGTGCCGCAAACTGGAGGCCCATCTGACCGAGTGCCCCGACTGCCGGATGTATCTTGACACCCTGAAAAGGACCGTGACCCTGTACCGTTCTCTGGAACAGGAGCCCCTGCCCAAGGATGCCGAAAAGCGCCTGTTCGCCACCATCAAACTGGCCCGGAGCAAAGGCAAAAATTAAACCTTGAATCCTTTGGCGGATTGCGGCATCTAAATTCAGAGAAACCAAATTATTTTGATAACACAAAGGAGACAAAATGTCAGTAGCGCATTTGACCGACGGAAACTTCGACCAGGAGGTCTTGAAATCCGACCTCCCGGTTCTGGTGGACTTCTGGGCGGCCTGGTGCGGCCCCTGCCGGATGGTGGGGCCCATCATCGAGGAATTGTCCAACGATTACCAGGGGAAGATAAAGATGACCAAGCTGGATGTCGACGCCAACCCCCAAAAATCTTCCCAGTTCGGCATCCGCAGCATTCCCACCATGCTGATCTTCAAGAACGGCCAGATAGTTGACACCCTGGTCGGCGCCATGCCCAAACCGGCCATCGCCGCCAGGCTGGACGCCGCGATAAATAAATAAGGAGGATCCCCATGAAAACCAACGAAAGCGCCCTTGACCGGATCATCCGGGCCGTATTGGGCATCGCTCTGCTGGCCGCAGGCCTGTTGATGGCCGGTCCGATAAAATGGGTCCTGCTGGTGCTGGCTGCCATCGCTTTGATAACCGCCGTCACCGGCTTCTGTCTGCTTTACAGGGTCTTCGGGATCAACACCAATAAAAAAACAAAGGAATAACATATAAAATGCCGATCTACGAATATCAGTGCCCCCAGTGCGGAGTGAAGACCGAAGAGCTGGTGGCATCATTCTTCGCCCCGGCCCCCCGGTGTTCGAAATGCGGAGTAAAGACCGAGAAGATGCTCTCCACCTTTGCCGCTTCGGTCAGCAGCTCGGATCCCTTTTCCAGTGGAGACACCGTCGGGTCATGCCCTTCCGGCAACTGCGGCTGCTCCTCTGGCTCCTGCGGACTTTAGCCACTGATGATGCACAAACATGCCCGCCACTTGATAATAATATTTTCCCTGCTGGCCCTGTTGGCTTTCGGGGGCCAGGTGGTCCGGGGGATAATCACGGGAACAGCATCTCAGTGCAGCGTCTCCGGGAACTGCCGCTGAGGATGGCAATAAATCAAGGAGGTTTTGTATCATGGGAATGTTGAGGGAAGAGGACCAGGATCATCTGCGCCATGAATTCTCCGGAAAGCTGGTCAACCCGGTAAAGATGGTGTTATTCACCCAAAGGCTGGAATGCCTGTACTGCCAGCCCACCGAGGAGATATTGACCGAGATCGCCGCCCTTTCGGACAAGCTGTCGCTGGAGAAGCATGATCTTTTGGAGGATAAATCCCTGGCCGACCAGTACGGCATCGACAAGATACCGGGCATCGCCCTGATAGGCCAAAAGGATTACGGAGTGCGTTTCTTCGGGGCCCCCTCCGGTTTTGAGTTCACATCATTGATCGAGGACATCATCGACGTCTCCCGGGGCACCACCGGGCTGACCCTCGACTCCCGGGAAAAACTGAAGAAGATAGCCAAGCCGGTCAGGATCCAGGTATTCATCACCCCCACCTGTCCCTACTGTCCGGCCGCGGTCCGGATGGCCCATCAGGCGGCCATCGAGAGCGACATGGTCACCGCCCACATGGTGGAATCGGCGGAGTTCCCGCACCTGGTCCAGAAATACGGGGTGATGGGCGTCCCCAAGGTGATCATCAACGAGACCATCCAGTTCGAGGGAGCCCAGCCCGAGCCGGTTTTCATCAACCACATATTAAAAGCCGCAGAATAAAAACTCCGGAACGCTGATCAACGCAGATTTTATTGATTTGGTGTTTCGGTCTGTCAAATATTAAAATACCTCAATATCAAACAAAACCATACCTGGATTATATCTGGGTATATCCACGCACATCTGCGTCCAAAAAACATGATAGTTATTAAATCCGAATACTGCCCCCAGAACCACCGCTGCCCGTCCTTACGGGTATGCCCGGCAGGCGCCATCAAGCAGGAAGGCGTTAAGGCGCCTTATATCGATCAGGATAAGTGCACCAATTGCGGACGCTGTCTGCAAAGCTGCCGGGTCTTTCAAGAGGCCCCTGTCCCGGCCAATTCGTTGAACTGAACGCAAAATATGGAAAACGTTAAAAATTACGACATCGCCATCTTGGGCGCCGGCCCGGCCGGGCTGACCGCCGGGCTGTATGCCGGCCGGGGCGGCCTGAAGGCGGCCATAATAGAAAAGATGATGCCCGGCGGCCTGGTGGCCAATACCGAACGGATAGACAACTATCCCGGGTTCCCCGAAGGCATCTCGGGCTATGAACTGGCCCAGAGGATGGAACAACAGGCCAAAAAATTCGGGGCCGAGATTCTTTCGGCCCAGGCCGACGGCGTTTCGGCCCATGATAAGTTTCAGCTGATATCCCTGTCCGACGGCAGCACCGTCAAATCCCGGGCCCTGATCATCGCCACCGGCGCCTTCCCAAAAACCTTGGGGGTGCCGGGGGAAAAGGAATTGCTGGGCAAAGGGGTCTCCTACTGCGCGGTATGCGACGGGGCCTTCTTTAAAAACCAGCCGGTAGCAGTGCTGGGCGGCGGTGATTCGGCGGTGCAGGAGGCCATCTACCTGGCTGGGCTGGCCTCAAAAGTGACTGTTATCCACCGCCGCAATGCCTTAAGGGCTGCCGACTCCATCCAGAGGATCGCCTTCGCCAACGATAAGATAGAATTTGCCTGGAACAAGGAAATCCTGGCCATCGAGGGCAGCACCGGGGTGACCGGCATCAAAGTCATGGACAAACAAACGCTGGCGGAAGAGGTGATCCCGGTCACCGGAGCATTCATCTACGTGGGTTATAAGCCCAACAGCGATCTGGTAAAGGATGCCGTCAAGACCGACCAGCAGGGATACATCATCACCGATGAAAATATGGCCGCTTCGGTCCCGGGCATATTTGCCTGCGGCGACATCCGTAAAAAGCTGGTCCGGCAGATCTCCGGTGCGGTGGGCGACGGCGCCACCGCGGCCATCGCCGCCCAGCAGTATATAGAATTAATGTAAGGAAACGGTTCGCCACCTCATAACGGCAGATAATTTAATAATCAAAGTACGGGCAATTCATGAATTGCCCCAACCAAAGGAGAATCATCATGGCTGAGAGAAATCAGATCTACAAATGCGAGATTTGCGGCAATATCGTGGAAGTGCTGCACGGGGGCAAGGGAGAGCTGGTCTGCTGCGGCAAGCCCATGAAGCTCTATGCCGAAAATACGGTCGACGCCGCCAGGGAGAAGCACCTGCCGGTGATCGAGAAGACAGCTGATGGATACAAGGTCAGGGTCGGCTCGGTGGCGCATCCCATGGAGGAGAAGCATTATATAGAGTGGATCGCCCTGTATGCCGACGGCCGGGTCCTTCGCAAATATCTGAAGCCCGGGGATGCTCCGGAGGCCGAATTTCTATGCCGGGCCAAGAAAGTGACGGCCAAGGAATTCTGCAACCTGCACGGGTTATGGTTGACTCAGGGATAACAATCATTAGGAAGACACGGATCCAGGATCGGCTGTTTGCAGTGTTCCTGGTTTCCTTATTAAAATAATTTCAGGAGGAAAAATGAAAAGCTTAAAAGGAACCCGCACCGAAAAGAACCTGCTCAAATCCTTCGCCGGGGAATCCCAGGCCCGCAACCGCTACACCTATTTTGCCTCGGTGGCCAAGAAGGAGGGCTATGAGCAGATATCATGGTTCTTCACCGAAACGGCCGAGAACGAAAAGGAGCATGCCAAGAGATTCTTCAAATTCCTGGAGGGCGGCGGGGTTGAGATCACCGCCATGTATCCGGCCGGCAAGATCGGCACCACGCCTGAGAACCTGAAGGCCTCCGCCGAGGGCGAGAACGAGGAGCACACCAAGCTGTATCCGGAGTTCGCCGCCATCGCCGATGAGGAGGGATTTTCCGAGATCGCCAAGATATACCTGTTCATCGCCGAGGTGGAGCGGGAGCATGAGGCCCGTTATCTTAAACTGCTGGCCAACCTCGAGAAAAAACAGGTGTTCAAAAAGGACCAGCCCATCAAGTGGCGCTGCCGCAACTGCGGTTACGTCTACCAGGGCAATGAGGCTCCCCAATCCTGCCCGGCCTGCGCCCATCCCCAGAGCTATTACGAAGCAATGGCTGAAAATTATTAATCACAAACATATCATAAGATAAAAGAGATATATGCCATTGACATTGGATTGGGTCAGGGACCTGCAGTTCACCGCCAGCGACGACGCCGGCCACGGCCTGGTGTTGGAATCAAAAAAGGACGGCATCCCCTCCGGGTTCTCCCCCATGCAGCTGCTGTTGATCTCCCAGGCCGGATGCATGGCCATGGACGTGGTTTCCATACTCAAGAAGAAACGGGTGGGCCTGGCCGGCTTCCGGGTGCTGATGGACGGAGCCAGGGCCAGCCAGCATCCCAAAAGATTCACCGATATGAACTTCGTCTTCGAGGCCCGGGGCAAGGTCCCGCCGGAGGCTCTGGAGGAGGCCATCCAGCTGTCCAAGGAAAAATACTGCTCGGTCTCGGCCACCATCCAGAACGGGACAAATATGAAGATTGAAAGCCGGGTGATAAGCTGATGCATCCGATTCTCAAGATAGTTTTGGGAGCGGCCGGAGGAGGAACTGTTGGTTTTTTGTATTACAAGTTCATCGGCTGCCGCACCGGAGCCTGCCCCATGGCCGCCAACCCCTGGATAAGCATCCTGGTATGGGCGGTTATCGGCGGACTGATGATGGCCGGCCTCAAAAAATAGTTTACAAATTTAACAACCATAGGAGTGCCCAATGAAGAGATACCTCCCCCTGATGATCCTGTCCTTATCGCTGACCGCCGGAATTTCCTGCGCTGGCAACAAGAAGGCCGAGAACAACGAGGCCAAGGTGGTTCCGGCCAAGGCCGAGTGGCTGGCCTTCGACCAGGCCATGGAAAAGGCCGCCGCCGACAAGAAATACGTGGTGGTTGACTTCTATACCGACTGGTGCAAGTGGTGCAAGGTGATGGACGATAAAACCTACGCCGATTCTTCGGTTGCGGCGGCCCTGAAGCAAAATTTCGTCATCGCCAAAATAAACGGCGAGAGCTCGGACCAGATCACATACCTGGGAAAGACCATGGCCCAGTCGGACTTTACCATGGGCATGAAGGTCAGCGGCTTTCCCTCCACCCTGTTCATGGACAGCGAGGGAAAGGTGATCGGTATCCTGCCGGGATATATCGAGGCCCCGGTGTATTTAAAGATCCTGGCCTATGTCTCCACCCAGGCCTATAAGACCCAAAAGCTGGACGACTACCTTTCCGGGAAATAACCATGAAAAAAACCGCCGGGATAATTATCCTGATACTCTCCATCGCCGCCATAACGGCCGGCGTTTTTCGAAAAGAACTGAAACCCCTGTACATTAACGCCATGGCCATCTGCTATTCCTGCATCGGCCTGCAATAGAACGGCCATAGAGCCATTCCGGACTTGATCCGGAATCCAGAGTCAATTTTTTCAGGAGGATGAACTATGCCGGTGATCAAGATCGGCCAAAAGGCACCTGATTTTATTTTAAAGGACCAGCACCATGCCGAATTCAGGCTGAGCGCTTTCAGGGGACGCAAGGTGCTGCTGTCATTCCATCCCCTGGCCTGGACCAAGGTCTGCGCCAGGCAGATGCAGTCACTGGATAAAAATCTCAAGACTTTTGACCTGCTTAACACCATGCCGGTTGGGCTGAGCGTGGATACCATTCCCTCCAAACATGCCTGGGCCAGGGCTCTTAAGGTAAAGAATCTCCGGATGCTGGCCGATTTTTGGCCTCATGGCAAGGTGGCCAAGGCTTACGGCCTGTTCCGGGAGAAGGAAGGCTTCTCCGAGCGGGCTAATGTTATTGTTGATGAATTCGGCCAGGTGATCTGGGTGAAGGTTTACCCGATAAAAGAATTGCCGGATATAAAGGAAATTATCAAATTTATATCAAACTAAGTTTGAGGATCTTTAAAAACCGCCATAAAAAGGCGGTTTTTAATTTTGTATATCATTGATTTACAATAATATACAAATATTTTTAAAATATTTTCGCTTTTTATAAAAAAGGGCTTGACAAAACTGAAGTTTAATGGTATAATACAAACGTTTGATTAATCAAGGAGATTCCCATGTCCCCTAAAAATAACGCCCTAACCGATCCTAAAAGACGCATCTTCAATGCTGCCTGTTTGCTTTTTGTAAATAAAGGTTATGAGGCCATAGGGGTCCGCGAGATCGCCAAGCAAGCCGGGGTGAACATTGCCATGATCAACTATTACTTTGGCGGCAAGGGGGGCATATTGAGGGACATCTTGGATGAATCCTATCAGAAATACCACCAGGCCCAGGCTTCGGCCGGCGACGATACCACCCCGCCCGAAGAACGGGTTCGAAAACTTGTCTCCAATGTGGTGACCTTCTTTCGAGAAAACAATGAGGTGGCCCTGATAGCCTTTAACACCATGCTTTTTGACATCCCGGAGATCCACGCCATCAAGGAAAAATGGGGGAAAATGAATTTCTCCCTGATGAACAGCCTTTTCACCCAGATGGGAGTCAATTTGGCCGACCAGGTGCACTCCAGCATCTACAATGGCTTTTTAGGCGGCATGATAAAAAACCATTTCCAGCAGAGGTACACCTGGGAGAAGATGACCGAGGAGCAAAAGACCAAAATAGCTGAAAGCGCCAAAGGAATAGCCAATAAGTTCGAATTCGACGACCTGTTCTACGAACGTTTTACGGACCTCTTGGTCAACCAGTATTTCCACGGGGTAATCTATGCCACCCAGAAAGACAAGATGAAATATGGACAACAGGAAACCTCGAACGGGTAAACATCGTATTAATTGGGAGGATACAAAAATGAAAGAATCTATTTAAAGCCCTAAATTCTCGGGATATATTTTTTTAACCAACCCATAAACAAACGTTTGTCCGTTTATTAAAATAATTAACCCCTTAAATGTGAGGTTCCCATGAAAAAGATACTGCTAACAACCGCCGGGCTGATCGGGCTGGTACTTGCCTGCAATGCAATGTCTGTGACCGAACAGATAATAATATCCAAAACCATAGAAACGCCCCCCGTCTCGTTGGTCAGCGAAAGGGCCGATGTTGCATTGATGGTCAGCGTTCCAAACCATAGAATGAGCCGCAACGATCGCGAATTCAATCAAGCAAAAGGCGTTGAACGCTTGGCGCTGAAAACCTTTAAAAAGGTCGGCAGCTTTTTGATCAAGGGCTTCTGCCGTATCGCCAAAGCGGATAACCTGGGTCAGGATAAAATTTCCCATACCGGAAGAAATTATGCTGAGGCCCTGATCATGGCCCGTTCAAACTTAACGGCCCTGGTTCGCTAATTATCGGTCCTGCTGATAACCATAACAAAAATCTTATTTTCAGGAGAACCCCCATGAAAAAGGTTTTACCTGTAACATTACTGGCCTTCCTGCTCTTTCTGCCGTTCTCCCCCGCCGGCCTGTTGTCCCAGGAAACGACTCTGGATAAAACGATCTCTGTCCAGCGAACCATGACGGCCCCCGAAATAGACGGGATCATCGAAGAGATATGGCAGCAGGCCGATTCGGTCAGCGATTTCGTCCAGAACCGGCCCTATGAGAATGCCCGGCCCGGAGAGCGGACTGTGGCCTATCTGATGCAGGACGACGAGAACCTGTATGTCGCCTTCCGCTGTTATTCGCAGAAGAATCCCCCCACCAAAAGCTATACCAAGGATGAGGATTATGTGCTCATCGGGATAGATCCCATGGGCAGCCGGACCGGCGGTTATTTCTTCTGGCAGTATGCCAGCGGCATTTTCTGGGATGGCATGTACACCGATGACGGACGCAGCATGGACCTGGCATGGGAGGGCGTCTGGTACCAGGCGGTGAAGGTCCACCCCGACCGGATGGATGTGGAGTTCAAGATACCGTTCAAGACCATCCGCTATAAAAAAGGGCTTTCGGAATGGGGGCTGCAGCTGCGGCGGCACATAGCCGAGAACTTCGAGGACGACTCCTGGGTCCCGGTGGCGCAGCGCGACAACGACCTGATCTCCCGCTGGGGAAAGCTGGCCGGCATCGAGCCACGCGCAACGGGCTATTACTTCGAGCTGTACCCCGAGGGATTCATGCGCAACGACAAGTTCGCCGGCTTCAAGGACCAGGCCCAGCCCAGCGGAAGCCTGACCATGAAATGGGACCTGACCCCGCAGACCACCCTGAACGCCACCGCCTATCCCGACTTTGCCCAGATCGAGTCTGACCAGTTTTCCCTTAACCTTTCCCGGTACCCCCGCTACCTCCAGGAACAGCGGCCGTTTTTTGTAGACGGGCAGGATGTATTCCGGCTTTCCAGCTTCGGCGACGGGGACGGGTTCTCGCCTCTGAACATATTTTACTCCCGGGCGGTGGGCCGTTCCATCGGCGGAGAAGCGGTCCAGATAATGGGCGGGGCCAAGCTGACCCATAAGACCTCCGCTTGGAACCTGGGGGTACTGGCGGCCATGACCGACAGGTACTCCGACCAACAGCTGGGCATCGCCGAGCCCCAGCGTCGTTTCGGCGCCCTAAGGGCCAGGCGGCGGATACTGGCCAACTCCGAGCTCGGTATTCTGGCCAGCGGAACCATGGTCGACGGCGAAAACTACAACTGCTCCTCGGCCCTGGAGACGGTGCTGAGAAGCGGCCCCAACCAGCTGATCATGCAGGCGGCCTTCTCGGACCGCAGCGGCAAGACCGGCTGGGCCGGCACCGCCGGCTTCCGGGGCTTCACCGGGCCGCTGCTGACCATGGCCACCGCCGAGGTGGTGAACGATTCCTTCGATGTTTCGGACATCGGATTTGTGCCCTGGGCCGGCCGCAGCAAGCTGACAATAGGCAGCGGACCATACTGGACCTACAGGCAGGGCGCCCTGCGCAATCTGGTCATCAACCTGGGCGGAACATTGGAAAAACAGCCGGGCAGCAGCCAATGGTCGAAGATCGGATCGCTGATCATAAATCCCACCTTCCGCCGCAACCGGGGCGGAAGCCTGGAGCTGAACGCCGGGCGGGGATACGAGGCCGACACCAGCTACCTGTTCCGCAGCCTCGATCTGAGCGCCTGGAGCATGTTGTTCGGCAATAATTTCAACGCCGGCTGCCGCTACGCCTACGAATACAACTACAACCGGGGCTACCTGGCCTACAACGGTTCCAATTATATGGTGGCCAGCTATTCCCTCATCTCGCCGCTGAGCACGACCCTGCTCACCAACCTGTGGATGGAATGGGACACCACCAACAGCATCCTGGCCAGCTGGTCGGTCATCCGCCCCAGAATGGATTTCCGGATCACCCCCACCATGACCCTTTCGGCCTTCAATGAGATGGTGTTCCTGGCCCCCAAGACCCAACTGACCTCGTCCCAGCACCTGTCCAACCGTATGGGAGCCCTGTTCTCCTGGAACTTCGCCCCCAAAAGCTGGATCTATGTGGCCCTCAACGATTATCAGGCCCAGGACCTCAACGGCTTCATGCAGCCCCAGTACACCATCAGCGCCGTCAAGGCCAAATACCTGCTGTATTTTTAACAGAAAGGATCTCGAGATGAAACCCGCCCTTTTAATCATAGATTTTCAAAAGGCTTTCTTATCCGGCGATCCCCATACCGTCCGGTCGCTGGAACAGGCCAAGGCCTACATAAACAGCGCCATAGAGCTGTTCCGGGAGCGGAACCTTCCGGTGATATGCGTCCAGCACCTTTCCCCCAAGGACGGCCTGGCGCCCGGGGATCCGGGATATGAGATACCGGAGGGCTTGAAGATATTGCCCACCGATATCCATCTCCAAAAGGAACACGGCAATTCGTTTCATCAGACCAGGCTCTGCCAGGTCCTCAAGGATCTGAGGGTGGATACCATCTTTCTGGCCGGATTCCGGGCCGAGTACTGCGTGCTCTCGACCTACCGGGGGGCCCAGGACGAAGGTTTCGCCGCCATCATGATCCGGAATGCCCTGGCCAGCCCCAGCCACGAGAATATCCGGTTTGTGGAATGCATCAGCGATGTGGTGTCGGTAAGCAACCTGAAGTACGTGCTCAGTAATTAAAAGCCTTGGTTTAACGCACCGCCGCCCGTAAGGGCGGCTTTTTTATTATTTTCTTGACTTTAACGTCCTGATGAATGTAGAATAAATACAATATAAAAAACTATAAATTAGCTCTATAAGATGAAAAAAACAATCATCCTGGGAATTTCCTTGCTCTGCCTGGCCCTGATCGTAATCACCTGTGCCCGGCACTACGGTTTCAGAAAGGATTACACCCGGGCCAATGCCCTGCTGCACGATATGGAGAATCTGGCCGCCAAGCCTTTTTTGAAAGCTCATCTAAAGAACGGGGACATTTGCATCTTACGGGACACCTGGCGGGTTGACACTGTTTACCAGTTCTTGGTGGGCGAGGGGGACCGCTATGATTTCAACCGAAACAACAAACAGCAAGGGCGGCTTACTATCGATATCGACAGCGTGGCGGTATTTGAGACCAACCAGAAACTGGTGGGTCCGGAAAACGAACGGGTAGCCGCCCTTTCCATTCTGGCCGGGCTGGATGTGGTCCTGGCCCTTTATTGCCTGACCAATCCCAAGGCCTGTTTCGGCTCCTGCCCCACCTTCTATCTGGGCAGTGATGAAAATGTTTTCCACTCCGATGCCGAGGGCTTCTCCAATGCTATCGCACCATCGCTGGAGACCTCGGATATAGACGCCCTTAACAACGACCGGATCGCCAGCCCGAAAATATCCCTTAAGATGAAGAACGAGGCCATGGAAACCCATGTGGTCAAGGACGTCAGAATGTATGCTGTTCCCCGCAGGGAGGGGGAAAGGATCTTCCACACCCCGCAGAACAAGTTCTTCCGCTGCCATCAGTCGCTGCCGCTTAAAAGCGCCATCGCCGATGAGGGAGATTGCACCACTCTGCTGGAGAATGCCGACAAGGTGGAACGCTTCAGCCTGTCCGACCCGGAGAACATGAGCAGCAAGGAGGAAATAATACTGTCGTTCGATCCGGCAAACCTAAACCAGGCCGGGCTGGTGATAAGTTTCCGCCAGACCATGATGACCACATATCTGATCTTCAGCGCCTTTGGGTATATGGGCGATGAAATGGGCAGCGTCTTCGCCGAGATGGAAAAAAGAGCCGGTCAAAAAAAGGATCTGGGCGGGATCCGCCGGGAATTGGGCGACATAGAAGTTTACCTGTGTGATCAAAGCGCTGATAAATGGCTCAAGCAGGGCGGCTTTTACGAAACCGGACCCATCGCATTCAACCATCAGCTGCTGCCTTTCAATAAAAGCCTTTCCGGATTCAAGGGGGATTTAAAGATCAAGCTGGTCTTGAACCGGGGCCTGTGGCGGATTGATTATCTGGCCCTGGCCGGGATCATCGGTCCGGCCGAACCGGTGATTCTTTCCCCGGAAAAGATCGAATATTTCAAGACGGGACCGGAACCGGCTCTTTCATCGGCAGACAATTTCACCCGGCCCATAATATCTATGCCGGGCGACATCCGGCGCTTTGACTTTATACTGCCCGATGATTCGGCCGATTACGAACTGTTTCTGTATTCCAGTGGATACTATTTGGAATGGATGCGCAGCAGCTGGATCAAGGAGAAGGACCTGGGCAAGCTGGCCCGGATGCTGATGGTGCCCAAGATGTATCTTAAAGAGGAGGCCGCCGATTACAAGCGCTATGAAACGGTGATGGAAAGGGAATTCTGGAATACAAAAATAGATCATAGGATGTTCAGTTATTATGGTAAAAAATAACCTGCTCCGAGCGGCCTTTGTTTTGGCCGCCCTGACCGCCTCCTGCGCCGCCCCGGTAAGCTATCTGCCGGAGCAGGAGATGATCGGCGAGGAGAACCATGGCGCCTATATCGTGATCAGCACTCATAGCGGAAAGGTATATGCCGGGGAGCTTATAGCGGTGGGCGATTCTGTTCTGGTGGTGCGGGAGGAACTCGACAGCCTGGCCCATTGTTTTTTATCCCCCCTGATGGATATCAAATCGTTTTCCTTAAGGTACGCTAACGGCAAGAATTATGGCTGGGCGGTGCCCCTGTACACACTGGGATCACTTTCTCATGGCCTGTTTTTTATTTTTACCGCTCCCATAAACTTAATTGCCACATCCGTGATCGCGGTTGGTGCCTCCCAGGCCTATGAAATGGACAGCCGGGCCATGACATTTGAAGAACTTAAACTGTTCGCCCGCTTCCCGCAGGGCCTGCCGGAGGGAATAACCCCAGAAATGATAAAATAATTAACCAACTGCCTACTGCTATCTGCTGTAAAAAAAGCCCTCCCGTTTTCGGGAGGGCTTTTGCTTGACCGGATATCATCAAATCCTGGGGCCTGCGGTTCTACCCGTAGAACCTCAACAGCACCACCACGAACAAAGAAGTGACCGCGGTCAGGATCAGCGAAAAGACGAAGGCGATCTTGATGACCTTGGTCTCCTCCCCTATCCTGTCTATCGAGGCCGCCGCGTTCTGCAGCTTGGCCGGCGAGACCACGCTGGCCAGCCCGCCGCCGAAGGCCAGCCCGGCGGTGACAATGATCAGCCCATTTAGCGACAGGCCCAGGTTCTGGGCGGTGGTCATGGTGTACTTGGCGAACATGGCGATGGCCGAGGCCTCGCTGCCGGTCAGAAACCCGCCGAACAGGCCGATGAAGGACACCACCGCGCCGTAGGCCCCGCCGAATATCTGGGTGGAGTAGTCGGCCAGCACCCGGATCATGCTGGGCACGGCAAACTGCTTCAGGGCCATGTCATAGCCCGACATATTCATGATCTCGCCAATGGCGAAGAAGATGGCGGCGGCGAACACCGGCCGGGGCGCTCGCTTGAGCCATATCCTCATGGTGTCCTTGATCTGGACCTTGTTGGGTTTCAGGAACGGCAGGGCCAGAACGGTGCTGGCCAGTATCCAGGTGTAGGCCTGCCACAGGGCCCGGGTGTCCAGGGGCTTGCCGTCGGCAGACAGCCCGTTGATCGGCAGCCGGAGGGTGCGGTACAGGAAATTGAAACTGTCCTTGGGGATGTTCAGGGCCAGGATCAGCCCGATCAGTATCAGCCAGGGCATGAAGGCCCTCCACAGGGGATAGGTCTTCTCGAAATCCATCTCCTCGGAATTGAGCAGGCTGCGGTCGATGATCTTGTTGCCGGAGGCCTTGAGGTACAGGGCCATGGCGGCGATCACCGCCAGCCCGCACAGCACCCCGGTCAGCACCACCAGATTCTCGAAGCGGTTGGTGAAGTAGGCCACCAGCCCGATCACTCCGCCGGTCAGCAGGCAGGGCAGCCAGCCCTGCCGCACCGCCTGCCACTTGCCCACGATCCACAGCATGCAGAAGCCGATCATGGTGGAGACCAGCGGCAGGAACATGAAGAACACCTGCCCGGCCTGCCTCAGCCCGATCTCGTTGCCCTTGCCCAGAAAACTGTTGGCGATGTCCACGAACACCACGATGGGCGCCCCCAGCAGGGCGTAGGTGCACAGCGAGTCGTAGCCGATGGAGGGCAGGGCGATGGCCACGTATGATGAATAGCCCATGGCCAGCAAGATGGGCGGCAATATGGAGACCGGGGTGGCCCCCACCGCCACCATCAGCGTGCCGAATCCGATGTTGATCATCATGATCTGCACCGCCCGGTGTCCCCCGGCCAGGGTCTTGATGAAGATGATGATCCTCTTTAAGGCCCCGGTCTTCTCCATCAGGGCCATCTGCAGCAGCGAGGTGGCCACTATCAGGGAGACCGACAGGGAGCGCACGATGCCGGCGCCGGTGGAGCGCAGGATGACCTCGGCCGAAGTGTGAAAGAAGAAAAAGGCGGTCAGAGAGATGGCCAGCCATCCGGCCAGGCCGCTCTGGTCGGCCGGACGTTTGAAGGCTATCAGCATCACCAGTATGATGACGATGGGCAGCAGTGTCAACAGCAGTTGCCAGATGGACATGAAGTTCTCCAACTAAAGTTGAATTTTAGAGTTAAGATCCCAAACCAATTCCGTATCTGTTCCATGTCTGGACTCGGCTAATAGACAGCCTTGGCTGTTAATTACCATGGCCCCTCCAAAGGCAGGCCCCTCTTTGCAGGTCTCCAATGCATTTACTAAAAAAGTCGTTTTTCCGGAAGTTTTGACCTCCTCGAGATAGGCTTGCCGTTCCTCTTTTATCCAGCGGTCCTCATCCGGAGACAAGTTGCCAAAACCACGGGACATTGGCGTCAGAATAAAATCCAGGGATGTATCTAAATGACCCATACATTTTTTATCAAATAGATCCCCGCAGATCAGGATGCCCAGTCTGCCCAAAGCCGTGTCCGCAAAGGTTAAAATATTGCCGGAAACAAAGGGCGGCTTTTCGGATATTTTACGGTGCTTCAAAACAATGTTTCCCGATCCGTCAAATAAAACTGCCGTATTGTATGTTCCTTCAGCGGCAGATTCCAGCAGGCCAAAGCAAATGTATGTCTTTTTCTCCTTGGCCAGTCGGCCAATTATACTGGTGGTAGGTCCCGGTATCGGTTCTGCAAACTCTGTAAAATCATCTTTGGAGCATAAGTATCCGGTGATAGTGCATTCCGGAAAGCAGACCAAATCCGGTCGATGACACATTGCTTTGTCAAGGCGGTCTTTTAGGTGTTCGATATTTACCAAAGGCTTTCGCACTTCGGTTTTTAGCGGGATGAGGCAAATGCGCATATAACGCCCGACTGTCCTCGGTTATAATTTCATAATGACAAAGCACTATTTTATAGCAAGCCTTCTGTGCTGTCAACAAAAAATCTCTGGTCGCCTTGAAAAAGGCCCCTGCATGGAGTATATTTAATTAGGTAACGTTGGTGAAAGGAGTCACACATGGATGTATCTACCGCCATCCAGGCCCGGCGGGCATACCGCTCGCTGGCGCCGGTGGAAATAAACCAGGAGATGACAAAAGAGCTGGCCGAGGCGGCTTCTTTGGCCGCCTCCTGTTTCAACAAACAACCCTGGCGTTTCGTTTTCGTTTATGAGAAGGAAGCGTTGAAAAAAATGCACGGGGCTTTATCCAAGGGGAATGAATGGGCTTACGATGCCTCGATGATCGTCGCCGTGGCCGCCAAAAAGGAGGACGACTGTGTGATCAAGAACGGCCGGGAGTATTTTTTGTTCGACACCGGCATGGCCGCGGCCCATCTGATCCTGCGGGCCACCGAGCTGGGGCTGGTGGCCCACCCCATCGCCGGGTTCGATCCGGAAAAGGTCCGGACTATCTTGGGGGTACCAGCCGACCTGACCGTGATCACCCTGATCAATGTGGGAAAACATTCGGAGGAAATAGGCCCCAGATTGAGTCCCGATCAGGCCAAGGTAGAGAAGGAACGTCCTCCCCGGAAACCGCTGGGGGAATTCGCTTTTCATAATAGATATGGCCGGGGAGCATAGCTCTCAAGTCAGGGATTATGCCTAAAACAAAGGACTAAAAATTGAACTCTGTTACTTTCTTGTGACCAAGAAAGTAACCAAAGAAGTCTTTACCGCCCAGTTGCGCGGTAGGTAAGGCGTTTGCTCCGGCATTCACTGAACCAGAACCGGTCATAGGCCAATAACACACTGAATGCTTTTTCGGAGCTGCAGCAATGCCGCTCCACTGCCTGTCCGCCGCAGCAGAGCGTAGGAGGGATGGCGGGGAAACTGAAAGCAGATTATGAGGGTTACCCTGATCCGCCAAAGGCGGATAGACGGGGTCCGGGGGATTTGACGGAACAGGTGCAAGGATAAAATATCGGACGCAAATAATTGTTAAGTACTGATACGTCTATTTTAAAATTACGCCCGTTCCAAATCCCCCGGCGCTTCTTCGGTTCTTTCTTGGCGACAAGAAAGAACCGAAAATGCTCACTTACTGCTGGTAATTGCGTTCGAGATCTTCACTAAAGAAAAGCCGACCCGAAATTACGCAGAACGATGAGATAGGCAAGTTTGCTCAACTTGGCCTATTTGCTGATTGACAAAATCGCCGCTATCCCTTATCATTACACTATGTTCAGCAAACTTACCACCAGGACCAAACGGCTCTATGTCCAGATAGCGGCCACCGTCCTCACCTTTTCGTATTTTCTGGCGCCGGTCCTCAAATATCTGCCCTGCCCGACCCTGACCTGCTATGCCTGCCCCCTGTCGGTGTTCGCCTGCCCTATCGGGACCCTGCAGCACTTCGTGATCATCGGGGTGTTCCCTTTCTTCCTGCTGGGCATCCTTTTCCTGGTCGGGACCTTGGTGGGCCGCTGGGCCTGCGGGTACCTGTGCCCCTTCGGGCTGTTCCAGGACATTCTGGCCAGGATCCGGAAGCAGAAATTCGACCCGCCCTCCTGGCTGGGCTGGGGGCGCTATGTGTCGCTGTTCGGGGCGGCCGTCATCATCCCGGCGCTGACCCATGAGCCCTGGTTCTCCAAGCTCTGCCCGGTGGGGACCCTCGAGGCCGGGATCCCGATAGTGGTCACGGCCTTCATCAAGGTCAAATTACTGGGCAGGTTCGCCACCGAACTGTCGATGCTGGGCTGGCTGTTCTGGCTGAAGATCCTCCTTCTGGCCCTGACCGTCGGCGCCGCCATTTACATCAAAAGGCCGTTCTGCCGTTTCATCTGCCCGCTGGGGGGCATCTTCGGAATGTTCAGCCGGATCTCCCTTCTGCAGATAAAAGTGGACCAATACGAGACCTCGGATAAGGCCGACTGCAAAAAGCTGTGCCCGGTGGACATTGACATCACCCGGGACCCGGCCTCGGCCGACTGCATCCGCTGCCTGCAATGTACCAAATGCCCCGGAGTAAAACTGGAAAAACCCATCAAAACCATTAACCGAACAAAGACCTCCGTAAAAAGACCTTTACCACGGAAACATTAAATTACCCAAACAAAAGCACCAGATTTACCATACCTCATTCCGTGTTTTTCAGAATTTTCATGTTTCAGTGGTTAGCTGCTCTGAGTTCTCAACCCATCAAATTAAAGAAAGAATCTATGCCCTTAAGAAAATTATTATCCCTGTTCAAGGGAAAGAAAAAAGAAACGGCCGCGCCAGAGAAGACCGATCATAAACCGGCCGCCCGGCACCAGGTCCCGGAGCGGGCCCCCGCCCGCCATTCCGGCGGGCAAAACCAGCGGCCCCAGCAACAGCCTTCCCGGACGGCCACCTATCGCAAGCCGGAGCAGCCCAAGCCGCATCATCAGCCCCGGGCCGAAACTTCCCGGACGGCGACCTATCGCAAGCCGGAGCACCCCAAGCCGCATCATCAGCCCCGGGCTGAAACTCCCCGGACGGCGACCTATCGCAAACCGGAGCAACCCAAAACCCAATTTCAGCCCCGGACAGAGATCCACCGCCCCGCGGCAGCGGTCAGCCGGCCGCCCCAGGTTCATAAAAAACCGGCCGCGCCCACCGGCCCCCAGCTTAAGTTCGACCAGCTGGGACTGGCGCCGTTTCTTTTGAAAGCCATCGCCGAAGAGGGCTACACCGATCCCACCCCCATCCAGCAGCAGACCATCCCGCTGGCCCTGTCCGGCAAGGATCTTCTGGGCTGCGCCCAGACCGGCACCGGCAAGACCGCCGCCTTCGCCCTGCCCATCCTGCAGAAGCTCTCCCGCCCGGAGGTGGTGGGACAGCAGTTCCGGGACATCAAGGCCCTGATCGTCACCCCCACCCGGGAGCTGGCGGCCCAGATCGGCCAGAGCTTCGCCGCCTACGGCCGACACAGCGGCCTGCGCTATGCGGTGATCTACGGCGGGGTCTTTCAGGGGCATCAGCAGAAGGCCATGAAGGGCGGGGTGGACATATTGGTGGCCACCCCCGGCAGGCTGCTGGACATGATGAACCAGCGGCTGATCCTGCTGCACAAGGTGGAGATCCTGGTGCTGGACGAGGCCGACCGGATGCTGGACATGGGCTTCATTAACGACATCCGCAAGATCGTGGCCAAGGTGCCCATCCGCCGGCAGACCCTGTTCTTCTCGGCCACCATGCCGCCGGAGATCCGCCATCTGGCCGGCAGCATCCTGGATAATCCGGTGTCGGTGTCGGTGACGCCGGACACCACCGCCGCCGAGACGGTGGAGCAGTCGCTATATTTTGTGGAACGGAACGACAAACCCGATCTGCTGAAGCACCTGCTATCGGACGAACTTTTCACCCGGGCGCTGGTGTTCACCCGCACCAAGGTCCGGGCCGACCGGGTGGCCCGCAAGCTGACCGCCGACGGCATTCCGGCCTCGGCCATCCACGGGGACAAGTCCCAGGGGGCCCGGGAACGGGTGCTGGCCGGGTTCAAGGACGGCTCCATCCGGGTGCTGGTGGCCTCTGACATAGTATCCCGGGGTATTGATATCGAGAACATCTCCCACGTGGTGAATTTTGACGTGCCCCAGCAGGCCGATTCCTACATCCACCGCATCGGGCGGACCGGCCGGGCCGGGGCGGTGGGATCGGCCATCACCTTCTGCGACGCCGAGGAGCGCCAGGATGTGCGGGAGATAGAAAAACTGCTGGATAAAAGCATTCCGGTGGTGGAGGATCACCCCTACCATTCCCGGATGCC
This sequence comes from Candidatus Edwardsbacteria bacterium, assembly GCA_031082425.1. Lineage (NCBI taxonomy): Bacteria > Candidatus Edwardsiibacteriota > Candidatus Edwardsiibacteriota bacterium. The sequence goes on from JAVHLB010000007.1 coordinate 85,905, forward strand.
GGTGCACGAGGCCATCAGCGAGCACCGCCGCCGCACCGGACGGAAGCCCCAGCAGGGGCGCTCCGGGCAGCGTCCGCCGCGGGCATCGCAGGCCGGGCAGCGGCCCAGGCAGGGCCCGCCGACCGCCCCCAAGACCACCCACAGCAGCCACAAGCCCGGCAGCGGCCGGCCGGGACGGAGAGGATAGAAATCATATACCATACAGCGATAGCCTAAAGGCTATCGCTGGTTATCATCAAAGGCCGAAATGTCGGCCTTGTTGAATGCACCAGCGATGTTATTCCTAGCATCACTGCGTTTATAAAGAAGCCCCGCCAATCGGCGGGGCTTCTTTATGGGATTGCTTCATTTGTTAGGCTACGACGCCTTCTCGCAATGACCAATAAAAAAACCTTTCCAAATTTATTTGGAGAGGTGAAGGGGTGAGTGCGAAAACGCCTGGATTCCCGATCAGGTCGGGAATGACAATGTGGATTGCTTCGTTTGCCGAGCATAGCAATCACCTCGCAATGACACGTCAGCATAAAGTCGAAAGTAAAAAGGATAAAAGTCTCTGTGCCTCAGTGTCTCCGTGTGAGAGGAAACCTGGATTCCCCGCCAAATCCACCAAATACCACTAAAATATTTTAGAAATTTTCGTGTATTTTGTGGGCAAAGATCCCCTACGGGGCGAAGTCCGCCAAAATCGTATCCGACAGCAGCAGACCCTCCAGGCTCAAACGCACCCGGCCCCCCTCCTTCTCCAGGTAATAATTCTCCTCCAGCCTGCGCCACACCTTGGGCATATATTTGGCCGGTGCCATCCCCCACTTCTTTTCAAATTCGCCGATGGCTATCCCCTCGACCATCCTTAAACCCAGAAATATGGCCTCGAATATCCGCTGATCGCGGGTGAGCGTTTCCTCCATCTCCACCGGGCTGTTCCCTTTTGCCAGAGCAGCGACGTATTTATCCGGCTCTTTGAAATTTGACCAGCGTTTGCCATCCAGGTGCGAATGGGCCCCGGCCCCGAATCCCAGGTAATCCCCTCCCATCCAGTAGTTGAGATTATGCCGGGAGCGATAATTCTTTCTGGCGAAGTTGGACACCTCGTAATGGGCATACCCGGCGGAGCCCATGGTCTCGATGGCCGCCAGGTACATCTCCTCCTCCAGCTCCTCGGAGGCCGGAGTGAACCGGCCCTGCTCTTTTCGGCGGGTGAACTCGGTGTCCGGCTCGTAGGTCAGCGAATACAAAGAGATATGTTCAGGCCCCAGGTCTAAGGCCCTAGCCAGGTCAGTTTCCCAATTTTCCAAAGACTGGCCCGGCAAAGCGAAGATCAGGTCCAGGCTGATGTTCCCAAAGCCCGTCTGCCGGGCATCGCGGAAGGCCGCCAAGGCCTGCTCGGCGGCATGGCGGCGGCCCATCAGTTTTAAAAGATCCGGATCGAAGGACTGCACTCCCAGGCTCAATCGGTCGAAGCCGGCCTCGCGCAGGTCGGAAAGTTTATAGATGTCCACCGTCCCGGGATTGGCCTCGATGGTCGTCTCGCAGTCATCGCCGATCGGGCCGATATTTTCCCTGACCGTCCCCAGGATATCCTTGAGCTGTCTGACTGAAAGTAGGCTGGGCGTTCCCCCGCCGAAATAGATGGTGTTCAAATTGTCATTTTGAAATTTACAATTTGCAATCTCTTTCATCAGAGCCGAGCAATAGACTCCGGCCTCGACATCAGAAGCCAGCGGCCGCGAATTGAACCCGCAATACCCGCATTTGGCCAGGCAGAACGGAATGTGGATGTAAACGCTATTCATATTTGGATATGATAGCACACCGTAAAATCAAAGGCAACTTTGATTTTCTGCCCGGTGGCCCCAAAAGGACATTTTTGTCGATATGTTGCCCGGACTTTAACGCAATTACTGATTGACAAAACCGGCTTCTTTTGCTATCCTTAGGCATCCTTTGGGCCGGTGTGGTGAAACTGGTAGACGCAGTGGACTCAAAATCCACCGGTAGCAATACCATGGGGGTTCGATTCCCTCCACCGGCACCAGTTTGGCTCCACCGGTTGGCAGTAGTCCGCCGCAGGCTGGCACCATCTTGAGATGAGCTGTTGTTTATCGCAAGCAGGATTCCATAGCGCCCAGGGTAGAAAATACCGAACTTATGGGGGTTCTGCGCCGGCAGTTTTAATGACAGTCCCGCGACGGCGCATCCGCCGCCGAATGACCCAAGTGGCCGGGCTGCCGGCGGAGATTCCCTCCACCGGCACCATGTAAGCCCTATAATATGACAGAAGCCCGCCGTCCCCTCGATAAAGCCGTTCATCGAGTCGGAAAAACCATATCGAGATGAACGGCCACTCGGGCATCGGCGGGATAATCAGGTAACGATATTTTATTTATGGAAGCACCGAATCCACAATTACCGCAGATGGATCAGCTCATGGAGGAGCTGGTATTACGGGAGGCCTCCGACCTGCATATCCGGGTCGGGGAGCCGCCCATTTACCGCATCGGCGGAAGGCTGGTGCGCAGCGAATTCCCGGTGCTGGGCGAGAACGACACCCGGGCCCTGCTGTTCAGCATCATGAATGTCGAGCAGCAGAAAAGATTTGATCAGGAGCTGGAGCTGGATTTCGCCTTCGGCCTGCCCGGGGTGGCCCGCTTCCGGGTGAACTCCTTCCGCCAGCGGGGCTATGCCGGCGCAGTGATGCGGGTGATACCGCTGAAGATAAAGACCATCGAGGAGTGGGGCCTGCCGGTCATCATGAAGGACCTGGCCCTGATGCCCCGCGGCCTGGTGCTGGTCACCGGCCCCACCGGCTCGGGCAAATCCACCAGCCTGGCCGCCATGGTGGAACATATCAACCAGCGGCGCCAGGCCCATATCATCACCCTGGAGGACCCCATCGAGTTCCTGTACAAGGACAGCCAGTCGGTGATCGAACAGCGGGAGGTGGGGTCCGACACCCCCAGCTTCGCCTCCGGCCTGAGCCACGTGATGCGCCAGAATCCCGACGTGATCCTGGTGGGTGAGATGCGCAACTACGAGACCATGTCGCTGTCCATCGCCGCGGCCGAGACCGGCCACCTGGTGCTGGCCACCCTCCACACCACCGACGCCGCCCAGACGGTGGATCGCATCATCAACACCTATCCGCCGGAGTCCCAGGCCCAGGCCCGGGTCCAGCTGGCCACCGTGCTTCAGGCGGTGATATCCCAGGCCCTGCTTCCGGCGGTGGGCAAGAGCAAGCTGGCCGGGGCTTTCGAGATCATGCTGTGCACCCCGGCGGTCCGCAGCGTCATCCGCGACGGCAAGACCCCCCAGATATATTCCCTGATCCAGACCGGGGCCAAGTTCGGCATGCAGAGCCTGGACCAGGCCCTCAAGGATCTGGTGCGCAGCGGCACCGTCACGCTGGACGACGCCCTGGCCAAGTCGTCCAATCCCCAGGAACTGGAACAGTCGATAGGCAGGTGATATGCAGCTTCCCGAACTTTTATACATGATATACCAGAAGGGGGCCTCCGACCTGATTTTGAAGGTGGGGAACAAGCCCATGATGCGGCTGCAGGGAAGCCTGGTGCCGCTGGAGCTTCCCCCCCTCAATCCCGAGGACACCAAGCGCTTTGCGGTGGAGATCATGACCAAGGAGCAGCTGGAGCGTTTCCGCCGGGACAAGGAGCTGGACATCTCCTGTTCCATCGCCAGCCTCTGCCGCTTTAGGGCCTCGGCCTTCATTCAGCGCGGGGAGTTCGGCCTGGTGTTCCGGCTGATCCCCAACAAGATCCCCACCATGGACGAGCTGGGCCTGCCCATCATCTCCAAGAACCTGGCCATGCGCCCCCGGGGACTGGTGCTGGTAACCGGGCCGGCCGGCTGCGGGAAGTCCACCACCATCGCCTCGATGATCAACACCCGCAACGCCAACCAGGAATGCCATATCATCACCGTCGAGGATCCCATCGAGTTCGTCTACCAGGACCTCAAGGCCGAGATCAACCAACGGGAGGTGGGCAAGGACACCCTGTCCTTCACCAACGCCCTGAAGAGCGTGCTGCGCCAGGATCCCGACGTGATCGTGGTGGGGGAGATGCGGGATCTGGAGACCATCTCCCTGGCCATCACCGCGGCCGAGACCGGACACCTGGTGCTCTCCACCCTGCACACCACCGACGCCATGCAGACCATCGACCGGATAGTGGACGTCTTCCCGCCCCACCAGCAGACCCAGGTCCGGATGCAGCTTTCGGGCAACCTGCTGGGCATCATCTCCCAGGTGCTGCTGAAGCGGGCCGACGGCAACGGGCGGGTGATGGCCTACGAGATCATGATGGTCAACAGCGCCATCCGGAACCTGATCCGGGAGGCCAAGACCTCCCAGATACCATCGGCCATCCAGATGGGCATTAAGCAGGGAATGACCACCCTCAACCATTCCCTGGCCGACCTGGTGCGGCGCAAGATCGTCACTCCGGAAGAGGCCTTAAGCCACACCGACAACCAGGAAGACCTGAAAGCCATCCTGGCCCGGCCGTCGCCGGGAGCGGTTAAATAATATACCGAGGTTAATTGTTTTCGCAAGGCTGGTGATGTTATCAGCCTTGCGTTTTGACTTCAGGGGTAGGAAATGAAAGCTTCCCGCTACAACCACATCATCTGGCGCCGCAACCTGCCGCAGCTGCTGTACAATTCCTGGCACCACCGGTTTTGGGAATTGGACAACTCCCAGTCGGCGGTCTACGGAGGGCTGTCCCTGCCCCTGACCTATAGCCTGATCAACCAGAAGGATCCGTCGGTGTCCAAGCTGGTGGCCGGGCTGGCCAAAATGGAATTCCTGATCGATGATGACCGCGACGAGCTGAAACAGATAGAGCTGCTGAGCCACCTGCACCGTTTCGATCGCAGCCGGCTGGAGCTGTGGATATGCCCCACCACCCGCTGCGACCAGAACTGCCCCGGCTGTCCCCATCAGGACGGCCGTTCCGACCTGTCGGCCTCAGGCCTGGAGAAGGTATTCCGGCTGATCTCCGGGCGGACGCCGGGCCTGAAGCAGTTGGGCATCAACTGGTGGGGCGGCCAGCCGGCCCTGGCCTGGAAGATGGTGCTGGAGTTCGACAAAAAGCTGGCCGAGCTGGCGCGGCAATTCGGCTTCGAATATTCCTACCGCACCATCGGCAGCGGCGGCGGCCCGGCCAATCGATTGACCGCCCTTTCCCGGGAGAACGAATTATATCTGAATATCGAATCGGTCGATCTTGGCAACCTGCCTGCGGACCCGGCTGTTCTGCTGGGGGGTATCGCCGGGATCTCAAAAAGAAAGGATCAGCTTCCCCCGGGATCACGGATCAGATTCATAAACAATATCCCCGGGGAGAAACTCTGCCGGAATGTCAATCATTTGTGCCGTAGCGCGCCAAATCTGGAGGACGAGGAGGTGGGGGACATCAACCGCCTGCTGGAATCCGGTTTCACGGTTGAGAACCTGCCCCGCCCCAAACTGGTGTCCTGCCAGGCAACCGACCCTCAAAGCTTCATAATCGACGTCGCCGGGAACAGCTATAAATGCTGGGAGGATCTGGGCGTTCCGGAGAAAAGGCTGACGGAGGATGCCGATGATCCGCTGGCCCCCCAGAATTTCCGCTGGCTGGACTGGGCCCCCTTTCACGAGGCCCACTGCCGGTTGTGCAATATCCTGCCCTGGTGCCTGGGCGGCTGCCGGGCCAGGCCGCCCGATGCCGACTGCAGCCAGTGGCACTATGCCCTTAGAGAGATGCTGTCCCTGGCCGCGGCGGCCAACCAGAAGGGGGCCTGAAAACTTTCAGGCCCCCTTCCTTCATCCCCCGGTCATTTTTCCTTGTCCATCAAAGCCAGGTAGGTCTTCACCCGGATGTTATTGGGATCGATCTCCAGGCACTTATCCCACTGCTGGCGGGCCAGCTCCTTCTGGCCGTCCTTCAAATAGGCCACCCCCAGCAGGATCATGGCCTCGATATAATTGGGGTTGGAGGACAGGATGATCTCTATTTCGTCTATGGTCTTGTGAAAATTATTCAGGTTTAAATAGCTCTTGGCCAGCCGGAGCCGGATGTCCGGATAATGGGGATTGATGCTCAGGGCCTTGCCGAATTCCTCCACCGCCTCGTAATGATAGCCGATGTCGCTGTAGGTGATCCCCAGCTTGGTATGGGTCTCGGCCAGCCGGTTGCGGATGCTGAGGGTCAGCCCGTCCTTGATATCCTCTGCCTCCGAGGCCTTGTTGAAGTATTTGACCGCCTCCTCATAGCGTCCCAGTTCGTTCAGGCTGATGGCCAGGTTCAGGTAGGCCTCCACATAGCGGGGATTGAGCTCGATGGCGGCATGAAAGGACTTGACCGCCTCCTCGAACTGTCCGTTGAAATGGTAGGACATTCCCAGCTGGTTGTGGAGGTCCGGAAATTTGGGCGAAAGTTTTATCGCCCGCTTCAATTCCTGGCTGGCCTCCCCGTAGCGGCCCTTGGAGAAGAGTTCCAGGCCTGACTTGTAGTGTTGTTCGGTTTCGAATTCCATTTTCACCTCTTCGGGATGTTGATTGCCTGGGCATCGGATAGCGGAGACCAACCACTCATGCCATAGGCAGATCCGCCTATATGAACCTTGCTGCGGTGGCGGAAAAGGCACCAAGACACAAAGTTTATTAACCCCCTAACCAAAAGCAAATTCAATTTGGTGCCTTAGTGTCTTGGTGGCAAAAAAGCCTAAACAACTGTTGCTGGGATCAGTGACCACATAAATGTAACCCAAAAAGGGGAAATTATCAAGAAGTATTTTCAACCGCCGATGTTTTCCTTGGTGAAATCGGCGCCAAAATGGATTATAATCATGGGACGGCAAACCTAATGCGAAAGGCGCTATGCTTAACGAACTTCAGATAACCCGGGCTATTACCAGTGAACTGGGGCTTCAGGCTTTCCAGGTAAGCAACACCCTGGAACTATTCACCCAGGGGGCCACCGTCCCCTTCATCGCCCGCTACCGCAAGGAAAGGACCGGACTGCTGGACGAGGTCCAGATCCGCAATATCCGAGACCGCTTCGATTACATCAAGGAACTGGAGGAGCGCCGGGACGCCATCCTCAAAAGCATCGAAGAGCAGGGTAAGCTCAGCGAAGAGCTAAGAGCCAAGATCGAGGCCTGCCAGGTAAAACAGGAACTGGAGGATCTCTACCTGCCCTACAAGCCCAAACGAAAGACCAAGGGCATGGCGGCCAAGGAAAAAGGACTGGAGCCGCTGGCCCTGGAGCTGTGGTTGCAGGGACAAAGCATCGCCCCGGAAAAACTGGCCGAGAAATATATCAATCCCGAATTGGGCATCAGCAATGTAAAGGAAGCTCTGGAGGGAGCCAAATATATCATCGCCGAGCTGATAGCCGACGATGCCGAGGTCCGCAAATTCATCCGGGAGATCACCCTGGCCAAGGGCATCCTGACCTCGCGGGTAAAAGAGGACTTCCGGGAGCAGAAGACCAAATTCAACCAATACTATGATTTCAAGGAGCCGCTTAAAAGCATCCCCTCCCACCGCTTTCTGGCCATCATCCGCGGCGAGAACGAGGAGGTGCTGACGGCAGGCCTGGAGGCTCCGGCCGTTGAGATAGATGAATATCTGCTGAAAAAGTTCCTGCGGAATGGCTCCTATGCCCAGGCGGTCTTTTTGACCGAGGTCATCGGCTTCGCCTACCGGGTCTATTTGAGCAGTTCGATTGAAGTGGAACTGCGTTCGGAGATCAAGGAGAAATCGGACATCGAGGCCATAAAAGTGTTCGCCGAGAACCTGCGGAATCTTCTGCTGGCCCCGCCGGCCGGCTCCAGGGCCCTAATGGGAATAGACCCCGGACTGCGCACCGGATGTAAGATAGCGGTGTTGGATGATACCGGGAAATTTTTAGAATACGCCACCGTCTTTCCCCATGGCTCCGCCCGCCAAAGACAGGAAGCGGCAGCAACCCTGGCCGCCCTGGTCCAAAAGCACCAGCTGGAGCTGGCGGCCATCGGCAACGGCACTGCTTCACGGGAGACCGACAGCTTCGTTCGCGAAGTGATAAAGGACAACCAGGGGATCAGGCTCCAGCCGGTGGTGGTCAGCGAGTCCGGCGCCTCGGTATATTCGGCCTCGGACCTGGCCCGCGAGGAATTTCCCGACCTGGATGTCTCGGTGCGGGGGGCCATCTCCATCGCCAGAAGATTGCAGGACCCGCTGGCTGAGCTGGTGAAGATCGATCCCAAATCCATCGGGGTGGGACAGTACCAGCACGACGTTAATCAGCCCAAGCTCAGGCAGGCCCTGCACGAGACGGTGGAGTCCTGCGTCAACTTCGTGGGGGTGGACCTGAACACCGCCTCCTATTCCCTGCTGTCATACGTTTCGGGCCTGAGTGAGAGCATGGCCAAAAATATCGTCAAATACCGGGATGAGAACGGAGCCTTTAAGAACCGCAGGGAATTGCTGAAGGTCGCCCGGCTGGGGCCCAAGGCCTTCGAGCAAGCCGCCGGTTTTCTGCGCATCAGGGGCGGCGGCGATCCCCTGGACAACTCGGCGGTTCATCCCGAAAGCTATACCATCGTCAAGCAGATGGCCCAGGACCTGAAGACCAAGACCTATCTGCTGGTGGGCAACCCCTTGCTGGCCGACCAAATTGATCCAAAAAAATACGTCACCGATCTGGTTGGCCTTCCCACCCTGAACGATATTCTGTCGGAGCTCAAGAAGCCCGGGCGCGACCCCCGCCAAAAATTCGAGTTGGCTAACTTCATGGAAGGCGTCACCGAGATCAGCCACCTAAAGGTCGGAATGCTGATGGAGGGCGTGGTCACCAATGTGGCCAATTTCGGGGCCTTTGTGGACATCGGCGTCCACCAGGACGGCCTGGTGCATATCTCACAATTGGCCAACAAATATGTCCGGGACCCCAAGGAGGTGGTCAAGGTGGGCCAGAAGGTCAAGGTCAGGGTGCTGGAGGTTGACCTGGAACGCAAGCGCATCGCCCTTTCCATGAAAGAGGGAAACCAGGATAACCCTGCCCACTAAATACACCAAAATAACAGATTTATGTTTTCGCGTGTTTCGTGGGTATAAAAAGGAGTTTGTTTATGCTATCATACCGGAAAGAGCTTTGGTTCAACGTCCCCTCCCGCCGGGGGTTCGTCAACATCACCGGGCAGGTGGAGGAATGCTTAAAGGAAAGCGGCATCAAGGAAGGTTTGTGCCTGGTGAATGCCATGCACATCACCGCCAGCGTGTTCATCAACGACGACGAGGGCGGCCTGCACCAGGACTACGAGAAATGGCTGGAGATTCTGGCCCCGCATGAGCCGACCTCGCAGTACCTGCATAATAGGACCGGAGAGGACAACGGCGACGCCCACCTTAAAAGGCAGATCATGGGCCGGGAGGTGGTGGTGGCGGTGACCAAGGGAAAACTGGATTTCGGTCCCTGGGAGCAGATATTCTACGGCGAGTTCGACGGGAGAAGAAGAAAGCGGGTGCTGGTTAAGATAGTAGGAGAATAAGATATATCACTCAAATATATTTAAATGAGGTAATTATGAAAGCTTCAATTTTTCTAACACTGGGTCTATTGCTTGCTTCTTTACCAGCAATGGCCCAAAAGCAGGAATTGCCGCCCCTGCAGACCGTTCCCAAAGTGGACCTGAACCGCTATCTGGGCACCTGGTACGAGATCGCCACCATCCCCCAGCGTTTTCAGAAGGGCTGCACCGCCGTCTCGGCCACCTACACCCTGCGCCCGGACGGCAAGATCAGCGTGCTCAACGAATGCTGCAAGGATTCCCTCAACGGGAGATACAAGGCCGCCAAGGGCAAGGCCTGGGTTACAGACAGGCTGACCAATGCCAAGCTCAAGGTCCAATTCTTCTGGCCCTTCTCGGGGGATTACTGGATCATCGAGCTTGACAGCAACTACCAGTATGCGGTGGTAGGCCACCCCGGCCGGAAATATTTGTGGATATTGTCCCGCAACCGGAAAATGGACGACCCCCTGTACAACGACCTGATGGAGCGGATAAAGAACCACGGCTACGAATTATCAGCGATCATCAAGACGCCCCAGCCGGACTAAAATTTTCAGATATTTGGATATTTTCTGGTTTCCTTTTTTCAAGGGAATGACAGACAAGGGAGCAGGCATGATCGCCTGCTCCCTTGCTATGGGACCCAATATCCTGTTCCCCTGATAATTGCCGCCGGCTTGTCAAATTGAACGGGCGGCAGGATTTCTTATTCCTTATGCACCCGGCCCACCCCGCTCACATTCTTTGTCACCACCTTGGGACTTCCCTGATAACCGACATCCCCGCTGCCGGCAATGTTGACGGTCAGTTCCTGGCTGGCATTCACCCGGCAGTCGCCGGCCCCGCTGATCCTTACGGAAGCCTTCTGGCTGGCCAGGTCACTGGCGGAGATATCTCCCGCACCGTCTATTGAGATATTAAAATTTTCGGCAGTCCCTTTGAGCTTTATGTCCCCGGCTCCGTTGATCGTTGCGGCAACATCCCCGGCCTCCAACTCCAGTTCGACATCCCCGGCGCCATTCACCTCCAGACGGAGATCCCCGGCCTTGAACTTGTTCTGGCCCCTGACATCGGATGATCCGTTGAGGCACAGCTCCTTTAATTCCGGAAGGGTAACATATATCTTGCGGGCTTTGCTCTTGAAGACGCCGATCCGTATCTTGTGCTTCTTGTCGCCTACCTTCAACCAGCCGTCATTCACTTCGGTCTTGACCTTCTCCAAGACTTCCGGCTCGGCCTCTATCCGCAGGCTGAATTCCTTGCCCTGGGTCAGGTACAGGTCATAGGCTCCGTTAACCTGTATCTTATCAAAGCCGGAGACATCCCTGCTCTGGCTGATAGTCTGGCCGGCATGGGCCATGGCCGAAATCAATGCCAGACAGACGACGATCAGCCCGACGGCCGGTTTTAAATTTAACCCCTTCATTTTACACTCCTTATAAATATTTATGGATTGATATCCGTTAGATATTACGAGGGGCAGCATTTTAAGTTTCATTTTGTTGAGCAACCCATTTTTGACTTTTAACAAAATCAAATAATAAATTGAAAAAAACCGGACAAAGTGCTATCATAATCGCATGATTGCAAAGGATCTCCCCATATTCGAATTTCACATCTCCCGCCGCTGCCGCAAAAGATACGGCTTCGAGGAAGCCATCTACGGACTGCACGGCAATGTGATACTGGATGATTTCCCGGCGATACAGCGCCTGGCCGACCGGATGAACCAGGTGAGGGATGCCGCCAGTAACCCCCACCTGGCGGTCAGGGCCGCCGAAATAAACATCATCGCCCTGATCGAGGAGATCCTTCATCTGGTGACCGCCGGCTACCGGCGGCAGGTCGATCCCAAAATATTCGAATCGGCCTTGAAAAATCTTTCTGCCGTCCTGGATCCGGCCCAAACGGAAAAATGCCTTGAGCAATTCACCGCCTCCTTTCCTCCCCTCAAGGTCATGGACAACCAGCTGACCTCCGTCGAATATCTTAGGGGCAGCAGCGATGGTTATCCCCACCGGGCGGTGGCCCTGGAGGAACTGCTGTTCCTGTTCCTGGCCAACGACAATCCCGCCTACCGCCATTATTCCGAGCTGTTCGATGACGCCCCCCTGCGCCAAAACACCAGATACCTGGACGGCATATCCGGGCTGAGGGATTATTTCAAGACCCAGCCCAAATTCGGGCCGCATGCCCTGGATCTGTTCGAACTGCTGAAAGCTCCGGCCCTGGCCAGCCCCTATTCGCTGGCCGGGCAGCTGGAATATATCAGGGAGCATTGGGGTGAAATCCTCCCGGCCGAAATATTCGAAAAAATTTCCGCCCGGATCCTCCTGGCCCTGGATGTATTGAAGGAAGCCGAAAGGTTCCGGGGATTCGCCCCGGGGGTGGAGCCTCTGCCGGATTATAAAAGGATGTTCGCCGGGCCGGACGGTTCGCCCGATCACGAGCCGGAGAAATACTCGCCCGACCTGGACTGGATGCCCAACCTGGTAATGATGGCCAAGAACACCTATGTCTGGCTGGATCAGCTGTCCGGAAAATATCGGTCTGATATCCGGCATCTGGACCAGGTGCCGGACCAGGAACTGCAACTGCTGTCCGAAAGCGGCTTCACCGGGCTGTGGCTGATAGGGGTCTGGGAACGCAGTCCGGCCTCGCAAAAGATAAAACAGATCTGCGGCAACCCCGAGGCGGTCTCATCGGCCTATTCTTTATATGATTACCGGATCTCGGAAGACCTGGGCGGCGACGGCGCCTATTATGATTTAAAGGACCGGGCCATGAGGCATGGCATCCGGATGGCGGTGGACATGGTGCCCAACCATACCGGTATTTTCTCCAAATGGATGGTGGAGCATCCCGAATGGTTCGTCCAGCTGGAAACATCGCCCTATCCCGCCTACTCCTTCAACGGGCCGGACCTCTCCGGCCATCCCGATATCGGCATTTATATCGAGGACGGCTATTACAGCAAGCGGGATGCCGCGGTGGTGTTCAAGAGGGTCGACCGGCGGAGCGGCCGGGTGCGCTACATCTATCACGGCAACGACGGCACCCACATGCCCTGGAACGACACCGCCCAGCTGAATTTCCTGCTGCCCGACCTGCGGGAGGCGGTGATCGGCGAGATATTGAGGGTGGCCCGCTATTCCTCGGTGATACGTTTTGACGCCGCCATGACCCTGGCCAAGAAGCACTATCAGCGGCTGTGGTTCCCCCAGCCCGGCAGCGGCGGCGACATCCCCTCCCGCTCCTGGCAGGGGATGAGCAAGGAGGACTTTGATAAGGCCTTTCCGGTGGAGTTCTGGCGGGAGGTGGTGGAGCGGGTGGCCCGGGAGGCCCCCGACACCCTGCTGCTGGCCGAGGCTTTCTGGCTGATGGAGGGGTATTTCGTGCGCACCCTGGGCATGCACCGGGTCTATAACAGCGCCTTCATGAACATGCTCAAGCGGGAGGAGAACGCCAACTATCGGATGGTGATCCGGAATCTGCTGGAGTTCGATCCCCAGATACTGAAACGCTTCGTCAATTTCATGAACAATCCCGACGAGGAGCCGGCCGCCGCCCAGTTCGGCAAGGGAGACAAGTATTTCGGGGTCTGCGCCATGATGTCCACCCTGCCGGGCCTGCCAATGTTCGGCCACGGCCAGATCGAGGGCTTTTCTGAGAAATATGGCATGGAATACCGCCGGGCCTACTGGGATGAGAGCCCGGACCGGGACCTGATGGACCGCCACCGCCGCCAGATATTCCCCCTGCTGAAAAAGCGCCACCTCTTCAGCCAGGTGGACAATTTCGTGCTTTACGATGTGGCCTCCTCCGGCGGACATGCCCAGCACGATGTCTTCGCTTATTCCAACTCCTCCGGCGGGGAGCAGGCCCTGGTCATCTACAACAACCGCTACCAGAGATCGGAGGGCTGGGTGAACTGGTCGGTTCCCTATAAAAGATCCGATGCCCCCGACCTGGTCCGGACCAAGCTGGCCGAAAAGTTCGGCCTGGCCGGCGACGGCTGGATGGTCTTCCGCGACCTGCTGTCGGGGCTGGAATATATCCGCCCGGCCAGGCAGGTCTGGGACAGCGGGCTTTATGTGCAATTGAGCGGCTTCGAGTGCCACGTTTTCACAAATTTTTATCACCAGCACGACCCGGACGGGGAGTACGCCAGGCTGGCCGCCAGCCTCAAGGGGCAGGGGACGCCCAGCATCGAACGAGCCCTGTGGGAGCAGCGAATGGAGGGGTTGTTGGAATCTTTTGAGGCATTGCTTATTCCCCTGCGGGACCCGGCCGGACTGGCCCAGGCCCTGGAAAACGGCCCGGCCAAGCTGGATCTGGTCCGGCGGACCAGGGAGTCATTACAAAAGCTGATCCCGGAAGCATCAAGGATTTTCGGCCTGCCCGCCCGGGAAAATCTCATCCCGGATATTTTTGAGCGTTTCCGCTGTTCAACCTTGGCTTCGAAAACAGGGGGCCGTCGGCTTTACGCTTTGCTCGCGGCAACCGGCAAGGGCGGATTTGATATGCTGGATACGTCCGTCTTTTATGCCTTCCTGGTCTTCCAGCACATCAATCGAATGATCCCCCAGCCCCAGGCCCGCGAACTGCTGTGGAACCGCCTGGAGAATGCCCTGGAAAACGGCTGCCTGCCAGGCGGAAAGGCCTACAATATCCGCCTGCTGGTGGAGGTCCTGTCGGAGGGGGATTGGAGCTGGCCGGCAATCTTGGGAGAAAAAGCCGCCCTGAGGAGATTTTTAGAAAGGCCCAAAGTTTTTCAGTACCTGGGATGCAATTGGCATCAGAACGTTTTCTGGTTCAATAAGGAGAATTTCCTTTACCTGGTTTTCTGTCTGGCCATGGCCGGGCTGATTTTCGCGCCTGACGGTACCAAGAACATTGGCTGCCGGCGGACTTTGGTTTCGACATACCGCACGGCCTTAAAAATTATCAAGCTGGCCCGATCATCGGGTTACGATTATCACCGCCTGATAGAATTATTGGAAGGAGGAACGGAAGATGCCCCCTGATCTTCTGCCCATCAAACAGGTGGCTGCCGGTTTCGGCATTGCCGAGACGGAGCTTTACCTTTACGGCCCCTACAAGGCCAAACTAGAGCCCTCGCTGGCCCGGCGTCTGCCGCAATGCTCGACCTGCGGCCGGCAGGTTCTGGTCACCGCCACCACCCCCACCCCGGCCGGCGAGGGCAAGACCACCACGGCCATCGGCCTGTCGATGGCGCTGAACAAGACCGGCCACAAATCCATCGTCACCCTGCGGGAGCCTTCGTTGGGTCCGGTGTTCGGCATGAAGGGCGGAGCCACCGGCGGCGGGGCCTCTCGGGTGCTGCCCAGCGACGAGATAGACCTCCATTTTACCGGAGACATCCATGCCGTCACCACCGCCAACAACCTGCTGGCGGCCATGATCGACAACCACATCCAGCACGGCAACCAGCTGGGCATTGATACCCGGCGCATCGCCTGGCGCCGGGTGATAGACATGAACGACCGGGCCTTGCGGGAGATCGTCATCGGCCTGGGAGGCCGCCAGAACGGCTTTGCCCGGGAGGACGCCTTCAATATCTCGGTGGCCTCGGAGGTGATGGCGGTGCTGTGCCTGGCGGAGGATTTTGCCGACCTGAAAGCCAGGCTGGCCCGGATGGTGGTGGGCTACACATCCCGCAACAAACCCGTCACCGCCGCCGATCTGCGGGCGGTGGGCTCCATGGCCCTGCTGTTGAAGGATGCCATCAAGCCAAATCTGGTGCAGACCTCGGAGGGCACCCCGGCCATCATTCATGGCGGTCCCTTTGCCAATATCGCCCACGGCACCAATTCCCTCCAGGCCATCAGGCTGGCCCAGGCCCTGGCGGAGATAACCGTTACCGAAGCCGGCTTCGCCTCGGAGCTGGGCGGCGAAAAATTCATGGATTTCGTCTGCCAGGTGGGAAAATTCAATGTGGATGCGGTGGTGCTGGTGACCACCCTGAGGGCCCTGAAGTATCACGGCGGTACGGCCAAGGAGAACCTGGCCGAGAAGAACCTGGAGGCTCTGATCAAGGGATTTGACAACCTGGACAAACATATCCAGAACATGCAATCCTTCGGGATCCCGCTGGTGGTAGCCCTGAATTACTTCCCGGACAACGATCCCGAGGAGCTGGAGCTTACCCTGAAGCACGTCCGGTCCAAAAATGCCAAGGCGGTCATCAGCGATCCCTACAACAAGGGCAGCCAGGGGTGCCTGGAGCTGGCCCGCGAGGTGGATGCCGCCTCCCGGACCGGGGCCGTGGTAAAACCGATCTACCAGACCGAATGGGCCATCGGCCGCAAGATTGAGACCATCGCCACCAGGATGTACGGCGCCGCCCGGATCAATTATACCCGGCAGGCCCGCAAGGATATCGATCTTTTGAACAAACTGGGATATGGCAGCCTGCACGTGATAATAGCCAAGACCCCCTCCTCTCTGTCCGACGATCCCAGGGCCATCGGCCGGCCGCTGAATTTCGACGTGGACGTGGACCGGGTCTTTCTGTCGGCCGGCGCCGGTTTCGTGGTGGCGGTCTGCGGCGAGATCATGCTGATGCCCGGCCTGCCGGCCGAGCCGGCCGCCCAGAGCATCGATATAGACCCGGATGGGAATATAACCGGATTATTTTAACCTCTGCGGCTAAATAAAGAGGGCCACCCTTTGGGTGGCCCTCTTTATCTTTTGCTATCAGATCCCGAAATGCGGCCCGACCGCGAAGATCCATCCGGAATGATCGGCCTTAGGAGCGTTGAATATCTCTTTTTCGGTATGGGTCTTCCAGTCGCCCATCCGGCTGTAGAGGTAACCGGCCTGGGCCTGCAGCCAGACGATGCCGAAAAGCCTCAGCTTGCCCCTGACCAGCGGCATTCCCGCGAATCCGTCCGATCTCAATGCCAGCTCCCTTTCGGAGTCCAGCAGAATGGTCCGGTCCCAAGTTAGGTCGGAGCTGGCGCTGCGGGCCAGGTTGATCTCGGCATCTACCCCGCCCAGCAGGGCCCCCAGGCTGATGTCGGCCCTCCGGCCCCTCAGCAGCACATACTCCAGGGTCACCCCGCCCAGGCTGTAATTATAATCGTAGTACCTCTGGGTATCGCCTAGGGAAGACCTGGCTTTCAGATCCTGTCCCCAGCCGGCATAGCCGATCCTGAAGCGGTTGAACTGCAGATATCCCTGGCCGCCCCAGCAATAGCTCTCCCGGCGGAGTTCGGGAAATCCCGCCGGCGACATATGGGGCTGCAGGCGTCCGGCCGAGCGGTCCGGCCAGAAGGCCAGCGGCCCGCCGCCCATCTCAAAATGAAAATCCTTTTGGTATCCGTGACGCTGGTGTTTCCAGTTCAAAATATCATCGTCCGGCCAATCGCGGCCCAAGGCCTCTTCCGAATCTATGCGGATGTTCCCGACCCCGGCTGCCAGCCGGAACAGGCCTTCGCCAGAACCCAGGGTCAGATCGGCCCGGCGGCCGTAGCTCCTGTCGTTCCTGCCCGATATCCTGCCCAGCCCGGCCTGGGCCTCGATCCTGATCCCGGCACTGTCGGGCAGTTCCAGCGAGATGTTTCCCACCCCGGTGGTCAGCCGGCAATGGCCCGGCAGCGTTGCCACCCCCGGCCATGCGGATTGGATGTTCCCGGCCCCGGTCTCGGCATCCAGCCTGCCGCTTATGTTTTTAACATAGATGTCGCCGGCCCCGATATCTATCAGCACTCCTCCGGAGATGTCGTAGGCCGCCACATCGCCCGCCCCGCTGGAGATATCGGCCGCGGCCCAACTCGGCAGGCCGATGGTCAGGTCCAGCCTTTTGCGGTTCCGGTTCTGATGCTTATCGGTAAAGATCCTGACGGTATTGCCGGATCTCTCCACCTCCGGCAGGATGTCGCCCTGGGCATTGATGGTGATCGCCCCGCCATCGTTGCCGGTGATCTTGATATTTCCCGCCTTGATGTCGATCTTCAGCACATCCCCGGGGGCGAATTCCATCTCCCGTTGCAGTTCCAGGGCCCGGGCCGGGAAACATACCATCAGTACCGATAAAATGCCGCCCGCCAGGAATTTGAGATTATAAAACATGGTTCCTCCTTCATTCCTTTTATAAAACTACGAAGCATAGGACAATTTGTTTCGCTAATATAGAATTATTTTTACCTGTTCTCCAGGACCTTGAGCATCTGCTTATGTATCTTCCCGTTGGAGGCCAGGCACTCCGGGTAATAGAGGCCGTAGCGGCCTCCGGAAAAGTCGGTGATCCTCCCTCCGGCCTCGGTGATCATCAGAGAGGCGGCCGCCGCGTCCCAGGGCTTGAGTTTTATCTCCCAGAACCCGTCGAACCGCCCGCAGGCCAGATAGGCCAGGTCGATGGCCGCCGAGCCTGGCCGCCGTACCGCCTGGGCCCGCTTAATGAATCTTTGGAAATTTGCCAGATTGTTGTCCGGGCTGGTGTGGACATCGTAGGGAAACCCGGTGGCCAAAAGACTTTTGACCAGGTTCTTTTCCGCCGATACTTTTATCCGCTTACCGTTCAAAAATGCTCCCCGCCCCTTGGCCGCGGTGAACATTTCGTCCAGATTGGGATTATAGACGGCCCCCGCTTTCACCTGACCCTTTTCTTCGAAAGCGATGGATACGCACCACACCGGAAATCGGTGGGCGTAATTGGTGGTGCCGTCCAGCGGGTCAATTATCCAACGCCGTTTGGAAGAGGTTCTCTGGTTCTGGCTTTCCTCGGTCATGATGTCATCGCCGGGAAAAGCTTTTCTAATAATGGAGATGATCAGGGCCTCGGAGGCCCGGTCGGCCCCGGTGACCAGGTCGATGGGGCTTTTTAATCTCACCGAGAACTTCCCCCGGGACATTTTAATCAGCAGGTCCCCGGCCTGCATCGCCGCCGCCACGGCGGTTTTTAATTCTTTTTCATGCATGGGTATTATTACTCCAACAACTATATGCAGCAATAAGTCATTCCTGCGAAGGCAGGAATCCAGGCCCGGATGCCATTCGGAATTTATCTCTCACTTGATGTGGGAATGGCATGACAATATGGTCTAGTGATCTATTTAGCGCCTAACTAATAGTATAATCCAAAGGCTTTAGGATTTCAAATAAAATCATACGACCTCACCCCACCCCTCTCCAAAGGCATTTGGAGAGGGGGTTTACAAAAATATTGATTGACTTTGAAAACCCCATCGCTTATTCTTATGAAAATTCATTTTAAAACGAAGGCTTGACACAATGATCACCTGGCATACCTATCTGATGGTCCTGCCGCTGGTGTTCTTCGCCGGGCTGGTCGATTCCATCGCCGGAGGCGGCGGCCTGATCTCCCTTCCGGCCTATTGGGCCGCCGGCCTGCCGCCCCATTTCGTGCTGGGCAATAACAAGTTCTCCTCGAGTTTCGGCACGTTGGTGGCCACCCTGCGCTATTACCACGGAGGATTGATCGATATGAAGGTGGCCCTGCTTAGCGCTTGCTTCGCCCTGGCCGGTTCCTTTTTGGGCACCCGGGCGGTGTTGCTGATGGACCCCGGCTTCCTGCGCTATGTTCTGATCGTGCTGGTGCCGGTGGTCACCATCTTTACTTTGCTGAATAAAAACCTGGGTGTCCATAATAACTCCCATCAGACCGAGGTAAAGACCAAATTCATTCTGGCGGCCCTGGCCTCTGCCGTGATCGGCTTTTATGACGGTTTCTTCGGGCCGGGCACCGGGGCCTTTTTGATTCTCTTTTATACTTTGATGCTCAAGTACGATTTCGTCACCGCCAACGCCAACACCAAGGTGGTCAACCTGGCCTCCAATGTGGCCGCGGTGATCACCTTCATGGCCCACGGCAAGGTGCTCTACGCCCTGGGCATCCCGGCGGCGGCCTGCGGCATCGCCGGTAACCTGCTGGGCGCCAGGATGGTGATGACCAGGGGAGCCAGGATCATCCGGCCGATATTCATCTTGGTTCTGCTGTTGCTGCTGGCCAAGATCGTTTATGACATGATCGCGGGGCAATATCATGGATAGCGCAGAGTTCAACAAACTGGTGGAGCAGGCGGTGGACGACCTGCCGCAGGACTTCCGGGACAAGCTGGAGAACATCGCCATCACGGTGGAGGACTATCCCTCCCCGGCGGTGCTGAGATCGCTGGAGGAACGGACCGGCAAGCATTCCCTGCTGGGGGTGTATATCGGAATCCCCTATAACAAGCGTCCGGCCTATCACATCTCGGGGAAGCTGCCCGACCGGATAGAACTGTACCAGAAGAACATCGAGTCCATCTGCCGCACCCCCCAGGAGATAGTGGAGCAGGTCAAGGAGACCATCATCCACGAGGTGGGGCATTATTTCGGGTTGAGCGAAGAGGATCTGGAAAGATTGCAGGATATTTGATCAGATGCCGTTTTCTTACCACCGCACTGCTTTGGCAGTGCGGTTTTTCGTTAACAAAAAATATTTTTACTTTTTATGTAACATATCCCCCCGATCCTGCGTAGTCTCCCATGAACCAAGAAAAATACTAAATTTCCAAATAAAAGGAGACGGCCATGAAAGGGATAGTCGATATCAAGAGCGTAGATTGGGGCGGATTGATCCCCATCGGAACACTGCTCGGCCTGTTGCTGATATCCATAATGTAAAGATACCCAACCCCATAAACTACCTCCAGAAAAGAAGCCGGAAAATCTCCGGCTTTTTAGCTATGGGACTTTTATCCGGGCGAAAATCTCATCATTGCGTCTGATATGCCGGTCAACCCGGCAGATCAGACGTTGCGGGATTTGGGGTGTGGTAGCGATATGTCGCATGGCCGGAAGCGGAAGCGAAGGCCGAACAGAAGCTTAGATTATTCCTGATAATGCATTGACCGTCGTTTTCAGTTCGTGAAACGATAGCCCCACACCCCAAGAGTTCTTTTGCTTCTTTTCGTTCGGCAACGAAAAGAAGGGATTCAAAATATCGGGCTAAATCAAATACACAAATAAACAATTGTTACGGCAATATTAAGGTCTGGATTCCCATTTTCATGGGAATGACATAACGGTTTTCTTTTAATATAATAATACGTTCTTACGCATCATGCCCTCAAAAGCCGCCGCCATCCCGGGAGCCATTTTGGATTTGACACCGGTCAAATCCAAATGCTATACTAACCCCATGGCTTCCGAAAACCAAGACCAGATACTGATAGACCGCTGTCTGGCCGGCGACAGCCGGGCCTTCAACGATCTGATCAACCGCTATAAACGGCAGGTGTTCTCCCTCATCTTCCGCCTGGTCCACAACCAGAGCGATGCCGAGGACATTGCCCAGGAGACCTTCATCAAGGCCTACAAGAGCTTCGCCGGCTACGACCCCTCCTACCCCTTTCTGACCTGGCTGTTCAAGATCGCCCACAATTCGGCCATCGATTTCCTCAGGGCCCAAAAGCCGGAATCGCTCTCCATCCACGATGAAGAAAACCCGGTGGATATCGAAGACACCCAGATCTCCCTGGAGGAAAGGATCGAAGCCGCCTCACAGCAGGAGCTGATAGACCGAGTGCTGGGCACCCTACCGCCCCTCTATCGCGAGGTCCTGGTTTTAAGACACCAACAGGAGCTCTCTTACGAGGAGATCTCGCAGTCACTCGACATACCGGTTGGTACGGTAAAGATCAGACTGTTTCGAGCCAGGGATATCATGAAACAGAAACTGGTCAAGCTTGGATATGGGTAATCATTTGTCCTGCAATATGTAATCATAATGAAACATTTGTACCCAAGCCCACGTATTATTACCAGAACGGAGAAAAGATCATGGAATGCCAAGAGATAAAAAATAAGCTGCAGGAGTTGATAGATAACTCCCTTGAAGATCAGGAGGTTACAGCAATAAAGGCCCACCTGAGATCCTGTTGTTCCTGCACTGCCGACTATCGTCTGCTCAATCTGGTGGCCCAGTCGCTCAAAGCCCTGCCACAGCCACAGCTCAGCCCCGAGTTCAACGCTAACATCTTTAACGCTTTGGGGTTGGAATATAAGGTCCCGCGCCTCAGCCCGGTGCTCAAATGGGCCACCGGGGCTGTGGTATCGGTAAGCTCCCTGTGGCTGGTGATATTCGGCCTGGGATTGACCTTCGGCCTGAACAAGCTGGATCCTTTCAAAATATTTTCCCTGGCCAAGGACTTCATCAAGGCCCCGCCCAACCTGCAGGTGATCCTGGTCAAGGCCGGGCTGCGGCTGGCCGATATGATCGACCTGCTGGGACAGGTGGCCGCCACCCTGCTCAAGGGATCCAACCTGCCGGTCCAGCTGGCCATCGCCAGCATCGCGGCCTTCGCCATCATCGCCGTCACCTCCAAAAGAATTTATATAAATTCAAAAATATAGCACACAATAAAGGAGCACGATCATGTACAAAATTAACAGGCATTCTGCCAAATCCGGCTGGCTAATCCTGCTGCCGATGATCGCCCTGCTGCTGGCGGCAACCGCCGGGCTGGCCGAGGAGACGGTGGTAGGCACCAAGCTGCTGGACAAGAAGACCACCATCAAGATCCAGGGTATCGGCGATTCCGATTCCCAGGGCACATACAAATTAAAGATCGGCGACAAAGAGGTCGAGATCGACTCCAAGGATGCCAAGGTGGGCGACATCTATGTCGGCCAGGCCGACACCATCAACGACGACGTGGTCACCAAGGGCGGCTCCATCACGGTGGACGGCAT
Source organism: Candidatus Edwardsbacteria bacterium (assembly GCA_031082425.1). Taxonomy (NCBI): domain Bacteria; phylum Candidatus Edwardsiibacteriota; species Candidatus Edwardsiibacteriota bacterium. The sequence continues at coordinate 108,183 of JAVHLB010000007.1, forward strand.
GGTCAACGGCGACTGCGTGACCTTCGGCGGCGGGGTGACGGTCAACGGCACGGTGATGCACGACGTGGCCACCTTCGGCGGGGCCACGGTGGTGGCCGGAACGGTCAAGGGGGACGTGGCCACCTTTGGCGGCACCGTCTCCATCGACGGCACGGTGGGCGGCGAGGTGGCGGCCTTCGGCGGGATGGTCAATCTGGGGCCCGAGTCCTCGGTGGGCGGGGATATCTCCACCGTGGGCGGCACGGTTGACAAGGCCGAAGGGGCCCGGGTGGGCGGCGAGATCAAGAACGTGGATCTAGGGATGCTCAACCAGTTCATTCCCAGCATGGTCGGCTCGGCCCACTTTGCCCACAAAAAACCGGCTGCCGGACGGGCCATAAAATTCTTTATCGTCTTTTTCATGCTGGCCGGACTGGGCATCCTGATAACCCTGCTGGGCGTGTTCTTTGCCAAACCCATCGAGCGCATCGTCCACATCATCGAGGTCGACTTCTGGAGGTCGGCCGGCATCGGATTCCTGGTGCAGATCTCCCTGGCCCCGGCCCTGGTGTTCATGGCGGTCTCCATCCTGGGCATCCCCCTGATACCGCTGGCCGTCCTGCTGGTGGTGGCCGGGATCCTGATGAGCATCGCCAGCTTCGGGGTGATCATCAACCAGAAATTCCTGCATGCCGTCAACAAGCCTCCCATGAACACCCTGCCGGCGGTGGTGCTGGGATTCGTGCTGCTGCACTCCCTGTTCCTGCTGGGCAGCCTGATCAACATCGCCGGCAGCCCGCTGACCGCCCTGGGCGTGATATTCATCATCATCAACTTCATAGTCCTGTGGTGCGGGGTCACCGTGGGCCTGGGCGCGGTATGGACCACCCGGCTGGGCACCAGGGACCAGGCTCCGCCCAGACCGCCCAAGGCGCCGAAGATAGCTGCGGCCGAGTAATAATAAATAAGTGGACATTGAACGGCCTTGGGGGTCAACGACCCCCAAGGCCGTTCAATAAATTCCCGATAAAACCATAAACACCCTTGAAGTTTCACCCTTTGGGGTTTATAATTGTACGGTCAATAGTTAGGAGGAGAGTCATGTCTAAAAGAATTTACCGGTCCACCAGGGACCGGATGCTGGGCGGCGTCTGCGGGGGCTTGGGCGAGTATTTCGACATCGACCCCACCATCGTCCGGCTGGTGGCGGTGGTGTTCGCCCTGTCCGGAGCCGGGATCCTGGCCTATATCATTGCCTGGATCATCATCCCCGACCAGCCGGTGGTGATGTAGGGGGGCATTTATATGCCCAAACGATTATACCGTTCCGGACGGGACCGGTTGGTAGCCGGGGTCTGCGGAGGTTTGGCCGATTATTTTGACATCGACCCCCTGCTGATCCGCATTATCTTTATGATCCTGGCCCTGGCCGGCGGGCTGGGGATCCTTATTTATCTGGCGGCCTGGCTGATAGTCCCCGGCCAGAGCCTTTCGGCCGGCCAACGCGAAACTCCGCCAACTCCCGAGGAAAGGAATCCTAATATGCGGCGAAATCCATCCGGGGCGGTGTTCGGGATATTGGTCATCATCCTGGGCATCGGCCTTTTGTTGAATAATTACGGCCTGTTTCATTTTAAATTAAGCCTGATCTGGCCGCTGATCCTGATCGCCATCGGCGTCAGGCTGCTGATCAGGGATAAAAGATAAAGGAATGCAACTAATGAGAAAATTAATTCTGGCGGCATCCTGCCTGGCCCTGGTGGTCTCCGGGGCCGGGGCCGTTGACACCCTGGCGGTCCATCAGGACAGCCTGGCCAACGGCCTGAAAATACTGACCGTGGAGAAGCCCGGCCTGCCACTGGTCAGCTTCCAGGTGTGGTACCGGGTGGGCTCCCGCAACGAGCGTCCCGGCATCACCGGGATCTCCCACCTGCTGGAGCACATGATGTTCAAGGGGACCGACAAGATCGGTCCCGAGGAGTTCTCCAGGATCGTCCAGAAATACGGCGGTCACAGCAATGCTTTCACCAGCCAGGACTACACCGCCTATTACGAGAATATCTCCACCGAGTTCCTTTCGGTGGCCATGGAACTGGAGTCGGACCGGATGGCCAACCTGAAGCTGGATCCCAGGGAGTTCGAACCGGAGCGCAATGTGGTCAAGGAGGAGCGCCGCCTCAGGGAAAACTCGCCCTATGGGCGGCTGTTCGAGGAGATGAATGCCGCCGCCTATACCGCCCATCCCTACGGCTGGCCGGTGCTGGGCTGGATGACCGACATTGAAGCCATCACCCCTCAGGATCTTCGCGACTATTATCGGATCTATTATGCCCCCAACAACGCCGCCTGCGTGATAGTGGGTGCAGTCAACCGCAAAGAAGCGGTAGCCCTGGTGGAAAAATATTTCGGCGGCATCCCCCGCAACAAGACATCACCGCCCAAAGTTGCCACCGTGGAACCTCCCCAGATGGGCGAGCGCCGGGTCAAGGTGCTGAAGGACACCCGGATGCCGCTGGTGGCCATGGGATATCACACGCCGGAAATAGGACAGCCCGACACCTACGCTCTGGAGCTGCTTTCCAATATCCTCAGCAACGGCGAAAGCTCTCGGCTCTACCGCAGCTTGGTCTACGATAAACAGCTGGCCCTGTTCGCCGGCGGATATAACGACACCCAGACCGACCCCACCCTGTTCATCTTCTATTCCGCGCCGCTGAAGGGTCACAATACCGAAGAACTGGAGCAGGCCATAACCGAAGAGCTGGAGAAGATCAGGCGGGATGGCGTCTCCCCGCGGGAACTGCAAAAAAGCAAAAACCAGCTGGAAGCGGATTTTATCTTCCAGCAGCAACGGAACAACGGCCTGGCCGTCCAGATCGGTTCGGCCCAGACCCGGCTCTCCTGGAGCTACCTGAACAGCTACCTTAAGAATATCCGGGCGGTAAGCAACCAGGACATCATCTCCGCGGCCAATAAATATTTCATCGACCAGAACCGGACCGTGGCCACCCTGATCCCGACCGGCGCCCCCCAGAGCAAAGGAGAGGCCCAATGAGAAAGATGTTTTTGGCCGTCGCTTTGTTTTTGGCCGCAGCCGGAATGGTTTCAGCCCAGAATATCTGGACCCCTCCCCAGCCCAAAAGGATCGTTCTCAAAAACGGATTGACGATACTGCTGTTGGAGAACCACCAGTTGCCAGTGATATCGGCGGAGGTTATGGTCAAGGCCGGCAGCGTTACTGATCCTGCCGGATATGCCGGCCTGGCTAATTTCACAATCGAGATGCTGGCCAAGGGCACTTCCTCCCGCAGTGCGCTGGATATCGCCGATAATTTCGATTTTGTGGGCGCCCAGTTCGCAGTCAAATGCGACTATGACGCGGCCTTCATCTCCTTGACCACCCTGACGAAGGATTTTAACCGGACCGGGCCGGTTTTATTCGACCTGCTGACCAAACCGGCTTTTGACTCCCTGGAGACCGGGCGGCTGAAAGCCGAGTTGCTCTCGGCCATCGAGGCCAAGGGGGACCGTCCCAATACCCAGTCAGCCGAAGCCTTTAACCTGATGCTGTTCAAAGATCACCCCTACGCCCATCCCGGGATGGGCGACGCCGAAAGCGTCTCCCGCATTTCCCGGCAGGACCTGGCCGGATACCATAAGAAATACTATGCTCCCAATAACTGCATTATCTCGCTGGTGGGGGATTTTAAAAGCTCCCAGATCAAAAGAATGCTGGAGCAAAATCTGGGAACTTGGGCCGCCCGGAAAATACCCCAATCGATCCTTCCGGAGATACCGCCCATCGGGCAGCCCCGGGCTTTGCTGATAAACCGCCAGATCAACCAAGCCTACATCAATCTGGGATTTCTGGGGCCCAGAAGGAGCGATCCCGATTATCAGGCCATCCGGGTGATGAATTACATCCTGGGCGGAGGCGGCTTCGTATCCCGGCTGGTCAAAAATATCCGGATGGCCCAGGGCCTGGCCTATGACGTGGATTCGTATTACGATCCCCGCAGCGATTTCGGGCCCTACATCCTATCCGTCCAGACCAAATGCGCCTCGGCTGACACCGCCATCAAGAGCTTGATAGCTGAGATGCGGCTGATCCAGAGCCAGCCGGTCAGCGAAAAGGAGCTGAAAGAAGCCAAGGACTACATCCGGGGCAGCTATCCCTTCCGCTTCGAAACCAGCGGCCAGACCGCCCGGCAGTTCCTGTACCTGGAACTTTACGATCTGGGGGCGGATTATTTCCGGCAGGATATGCAGAAGACGCTTCAGGTGACCCAGGCCGACGTAATGGCCGCCGCCAAAAAATACCTGAAGCCGGACAATTTCCTGCTGGCGATGGTCACCGACACCAGCCAGACAAAATTGAACATCCCCGGCTTGAAGATAGAAAAGCAATAGGTTGCCCGATAATAAAGAAGCCCCTCCTTGCGGAGGGGCTTTTGGTAGTGATTTTTATGCTATCGTTCAAAGGAGCATTTATCTGAGTATAACCATCTTTTTGGTTCTGCTAAACAAGCTGGCCTTCAGCTGGTAAAAATAAATATCTTTGGATACTATGCGCCCCATATCATCGCGGTCGTTCCAAGTTATTGACCCTTTTCCCGCTTTCTCTTTGAAGAGAAAGCTCCAAAGAGAACTGTCGCTGCACCGCTGCCCGGAAGTTTATGATATTCAGCTGCCTGAATGTCTTGACCACGAAACAAGGCACCCGCATGCAAAACATTCTTAACGGCAGCTTATGCCAGTCAGCAGCGCTGATGCGACCCGGACCTCTCCCTGCCTGCCGGCCTCCCTCCCCTCGAGGGGAGGGAAGGGGTGGGGTTGGTGCCCCGCCTTTAAGTGGAGCGGCTAAGGCTTCAGCCCCGATAAAGCAGTCATTGCGTCATTTGCATCCTGCTTGTTCTGGTTCAATGAATGCCGGGGCATAGGCCTTACCACCCGCGGAACTGGGCGGCAAAGACTTCTTTGGTTACTTTCTTAGTCATAAGAAAGTAACGGTTAAAACCTGTTTTATATAAAACTTAGTAAAGATTTTACCAGTAAATAAAAAGCCCCTCCGAAACGGAGGGGCTTTTTAGTTTTAAAAAATCACTCTTCCCGGGGCTCCGAGGAGAGCTCGTCCAGGCTCAGCTCCCGGCTGTTGGATGGTTTGAAGACATTCCCCATCAGCGGGTCTGATCCCTGATCACCGCTCAGGTCGTCAAGTTTGAACACCCGCCCTCCGGTGCCGATCTTGGAGGCCACTTCGGAATTGACATCTCCGCCCATGGCCTCGGATGACAGCTCATCCAGGTTGAACTCCCGGGCGCCCACTCCTATCTTGGCCGCCGGGTCGATATGTTCCGGTTTGGGCTTGGGGGCCGGTTTTTCGACCACCGCCTCCTCCTTGACCGGAACCGGCGTCTGCTCTCCGGCCGACACTTTCCCGTAATGGGCGATGTCGATGGCCGCATCCGTCTTGGGAATGGCGGTCTTGCTGGGCAGGATGGGATCTATCCGGGAGGGCTGCCTCTGCTCGGCCAGGATCTTCTCTATTTTATGCAGGGCTTCGTCCATCTAAAACTACCTCCGGGCCCGGTAGGAGGCCAGTTTTCTCCGGGCCTCCTCATGGGTGGGCTGCAGGTTGAGCACCTTCTCCCAGGCCTTGATGGCCAGTTCGAATTTCTCCAGCTCCTCGTAGGCCACCCCCAGGTTGAAGTAGGCCAGGGAGTAGTCCTCCCGCTTGGCGATGGCCTGGTTGAACAGCTCCACCGCCTGCTGATAGTCCTTCTTGATGCGGTACAGGCAGCCCAGGTTGTTGTAGGCCTCCGGGGCCTCGGGGGACAGGTCGATGGCCCTCTTGAAGGCCTCCACCGCCTCCTCCTTTTTGCCCAGGTCGCTCAGGGTCAGCCCCAGGTTGTTGTAGGCCTCGGCAAAATCCGGCCGGATGTCCAGGGCCCTGTGAAATTCCGCCTCGGCGGCCGCCAGCTCCCGGCGGTGAAAAAGCATCACCCCCCGGTCGTTATGCTCGTTGCCCTTCTGTCGCCTCCGTTCGTTGCTGATGTCCCGCTGTTCGTTGCGCTGGCCCTCCAAAAGCTCCTGCATGGTCTGCTGCAGTTTGATCAACTGCTTCTCCATCTCCTCCAGGCGGGACTGCCTGACGGCATCGGCCTCGCTCAGGGATTTCAGGTATTCGCCCGACCGGTCCATCATCTTGGCCAGACCCTCGTTCAGGCTGTCGGCATTAAGCCCCCGGCCCAGGGCCTCCACCATCCTCTCCTGCTTCTGGGATATCTCGGCCAGCAGTTCTGTTTCCCGGCTGCCCTGGGCGGCCCGGTTCTGCTGGTCCTCCAGGATCAGTTCCAGGATGTCGCCGAATTTGTTCTGGTTCAGCACCAGGGCCTCCTTGATATCAGAGGTGCTCTGCAGCATCGGAGCCAGATTATCCTTAAGCCCGCCCTGGGCGGCCCGATTCTGCTGATCCTCCAGTATCAATTCCAGGATGTCGGTGAACTTGGCCTGGTTCTGATCCAACGCGGATCTCAGATCGGCCAGGCTGCTCTGCACCGGCCCCAGGTCCACCGCCCCGACCGTGGACATTTTCTCCTTCAAACCGTGAAGCAGGTCGTTGGTGGCCTCGGCTTTTTTAAGCACATGCAGCTGGGAGGCGGCGGTGTTCTCCCGGGCCTCCTTGGTCTCGGCCAGGATGGATTTGAGGACCGCCAGTTGCTCCTCGCTGCCCGCCGGCTGGATCTTGCTGTCAATGGCAGGCAGGGAGCATTTGCCGGCCGCGCTGTCGAAGATCTCGCACTGCGCCTCCAGGCAGTCCTTGAGTTCCGTCTGGGGTGTTTCCTTCTCCTCGGTTATCTTTCCCTCGGAGTCGTATTTTATTTCCCTGATGGTGGTGTGCACCGACAGAAAGGGGCATTTATTCATTGTAAACTCCTAATATTCAATCTGTAAAAGATATCATAAACCGTTGGTTTCGTCAAGCGGGATTTTTGGAAGAGGACCTCACCCTTCCACTTCGATTGAAAAACAGTTTGTCTTCTCAGTGCAGGCTCTCTCCTAATGCATTAGGGGAGGGGTAGGGGAAAGGTCTGCTTTGCTACCTCCAGCATCCGCTCCAGCGCCAGCCTGGCCTTTTCGGCCACTTCGGCCGGGACCGTTATCTCATATTTCTGATTCTCCAGGCCCCAGGCCGCCTTGGCCAGGGTGATCATCTTCATGTTCCGGCACACCGCATTGGCCGCCAGGGGATATATGCCCTTTTGGGGATTGGCGGCAGCTAATTGATCGATCAACCCTTGTTCGGTTCCGATCACCCATTCGCTTATCTCCGGATGCTCCTTCACCGCCTGCACCATCCCATAGGTGGAGGCCGCCATATCGGCCCGCTCGATCACCTCCGGCGGACTCTCCGGATGGACGATAAAGGTGGCCCCGGGATGTTCTTCCCTGGCATTGATGATATCCCGGACCGTAAAGCGGTTATGCACATAGCAGTACCCCGGCCACAGGATCAATTTCCTTCCCGTCATCTTGGCGGCATATGCCCCCAGGTTCCTGTCCGGCACGAACAGGATCTCCCGGTCCGCCGGCAGCGAGTTGATTATATCCACCGCATTGGACGAGGTGCAGCAGATGTCGCTCTCGGCCTTGACCGCCGCCGTGCTGTTGACGTAGGTGACCACTATCGGGTTGTTGTGTTTTTCCCTGGCCTGGCGCAGGGCCTCCGGCGTGACCATATCGGCCATGGGGCAGCCGGCGCCCCGGTCCGGCAGCAGAACGGTTTTTTCGGGGTTGAGCAGCTTGGCGCTCTCGGCCATGAAGTGCACCCCGCAGAAGACGATGGTTTTGGCCTTGACCCTGACCGCCGCCTGGGCCAGGGCCAGGGAATCGCCAATGAAGTCGGCCAGCCTCTGGACCGGCAGCACTTGGTAGTTGTGCACCAGAAAGGCCGCATCCCGCTCTTCTTTGAGCCGGGATATTATTTTATACAGTTCTTCGTCTGGTAATCTTTGATAATCTTCCAGGATCATCGCCTTAGAGCCTCTTTGATGATTTCAAGTAATTTTCCCTTCCCTGACTCCGGACTAAAAGAGATCTCGATCTCCAGTACCGATAGCGGCTTCCCCGGGTTCCAGCCCGCCGGCAGTTTTACCGCATCCTTCTCGGTAGTGACCACGGCCCCGCAATCGACGGCCGCCCGCGATATCCTTTCCCGGTCGGACCGATCATAGGAATGATGGTCTCCGAAGATGATGTGACCCGAGATCTCGTATCCCAGCGCCTTGATGCTGTTCTGGAATGAATCCGGCCGGGCGATGCCGGAGAACAAAAGCAGTTTATTGCCATTTGCCGGTTTGATAGCCCCACTCACTGGTTGATCACTCAACGGTTTTAATCTGACGGCCCGGTGATCGCAGTAAAATACCGGCTGGCCTAGATGATATTTTTTCACCAGCCTTTCGATGGGTTGACAGCCGTCGTGGCCGCCGCATCTGGTGGCGATAATGATATCGGCCCGTTTAAGGGCCGGGGCCGGCTCCCGCAGCCGGCCGGCCGGCAGCAGCCAGCCGTTGCCCAGCGGCCGTTTGCCGTCCAGCAGCACGATATCCAGGTCCCGGGCCATCCGCCAGTGCTGGAAGCCGTCATCCATGATGATCACATCGGCCCCGGCTGCTGCCGCCATCTCCGCGGCCCGGATCCGGTCTTTGCCCACTATGACGATGGCCCTGCCCAGCAGTTTTTGAGCCATCAAAAAAGGCTCGTCGCCCGACTCGGCGGGGACGGCCAGGATCTTCTGCCAGTCGCTGATAACGGTTATTTCCGAGCCTTTGCCACCCGTCCTTTTGTAACCCCTGGATAATATGGCCGGTTTAAATCCCGCCGTCGATAGTTCCCCGGCCAGCATGATGCAGAAGGGGCTCTTGCCGGTGCCCCCGGCGCCTAGGTTTCCCACGCAGACCACCGGAAGCCGGCTTTTTTGGGTCTTTAAAAGCCCTGTCCGGTAGCCCGCCCTCCGCAATTGATAGACCAGAAGATACAGGATCGAAAAGGGCCAGAGAAAAATAACGGATGCTATGTCGGCTGATGCTGGCTTCATAATGCCATTAGGATAACCCATCCGGGATGAAATTACAACAATTTTATGTAAAAAGCCGCCCCGCAGAGGGCGGCATTTTACATCCTTATTTATGCAAAACCGAGAGCTTTAGGTCAGCTTGGCCACCAGCTGCGACAGCTCCTGAGCCTTGTCCTTCTCAATCACCAGGGAGCCGGAGATATAAAGCCACTTCGACAATTCGGCCAAATGCTCTTTCTGCAGCTGCTCGTAGTCCAGCCCCTGCAGATGATATTTGGTCTGCCTGACCAGGAACATCTTGGCGGCCGGCCCCAGATAGGCGGTGGAGATGCTCAAAACTCTCTGGGCGAGATCGGTCATGTTCATTTCCCCTGCTCCGTTTTATTTTCCGATTCCCCTTTTTCCATCATCACGATCTTCAGGCTGGCCACCATCCGGCCGAAGGAATCCGCCAGGTCGCCGATCTCGTCGTTCCGTCTGACATCCATCTTCACCTCCATGTCGCCCATGCTGATCCGGTTGGCGATCCGGTTGAGGCGGTTGACGTCCTTGATGATGGTCCCCGAGAACAGCAGGATGATGAACCCGGCGAACAGCACCGCGATGCCGATGATCAGGTAGATGGTGTTCCCGATGAACCTCTGCTTGGCGAGCACGTCCTTGCTGGTCATGTCCACCCCCACCAACCCCACCGAATTGCCCAGCGAATCCCGGATGGGGGCGTAGCCCGAGAGGAATGTCCCCCACTGGTCGGTCACGAATTCATTGTCGGCGCTGGGTCTTTGGAACCCGGCCAGCATTTCGTCATTGACCTCGTCGTATGCCTCGCCGATGGCGCAGGGCTCCTCGGGATCGGGATCCACCACGAACACCGCGCCCTCTTCGGTCTTCCGCATGGTGTAGATATAGGTGATGTGATCGTTGGCCTTCTGGACCCTGAGCAGGGCCTGGCCGATGGCCCCAAAGGCCGGGGTTCCCTCGTCGCCCGGCTTGATCCCGGCATGGAGATCGCCGTCGATGTTCACCGCAACGGCCGAGGCCACCGCCATCAGCTCGGTCCGCATCTGTTCCTTTAGGGCCTTCTTGGTATGATTGAAGGTATAGAAGAAAGCCAGTCCGGATATCAGCAGGATCATAATTATGAAGCTTAAGGTAAGCTTGGTCTTAAGGCTGTGGAAGAACTTTATCATTTTATCCTCGGTTAAATGTGAAATTGCTCAGGTGTCATTATATAACCTTGTTCAATACATTTCAAGCTTTTTTTATCGTTCGGATGATAATTTTTGCCGCCTTTTCCGAGGCCCCCCGTTTCTCCTCCACCATCTTCATGGCCCGGCCGCCAATATGGCCGATCGATCCACGGTCGGAGGATAATTTTTCCAGGATCCCTTTCAGCTCCCCGGCATCGGATACCTGCAGGGCCCCTTGGGCCGCCAGCAGGCTTTGGGCGCTCTCCCGGGCGTTGGACATGTGGGGTCCGAATATCACCGGCAGGCCCAGGGCCGCCGGCTCCAGCGGGTTGTGCCCGCCCACCGGCACCAGGCTGCCCCCGACGAAGGCGATATCGCCGGCGGCGTAGGCGTCTATCAATTCGCCCATGCTGTCCAGCAGCAGGACCGCCCTTGACCTTTCCGATCCGCTGATCTTGCTGCGTTGGGAAAACGGTACGTTCTTATGGGACAGTATCTGTTCCACCGCCGAAAACCTTTCCGGGTGCCGGGGGGCCATTATCAGCTTCATCCCGCCGGACAGCCCGGCCCAGGCATTCAGGATGATCTCCTCCTCGCCCTCCCGGGTGCTGCCCGCCACCAGTATCAGATCCTGCGGTGAAAATCCCAGGTCCGCCCTGAGTTTCATTTTTTGTTCCCGGCTGACCGGCCGCCGGATGGTGTCGTACTTGATGTTCCCGGCATTGATTATCTTGGCCGGAGCAACCCCCAATGACCGGTATCTTTCCGCATCCTCCGGGCTCTGGCAGGCAATGCATTCCACCCGGTTCAGCAGGGGCCGGAACAGGAATCCGAAGAAACGGTACCAGGGCAGCGACCGGTCCGACAGCCGGGCGTTGACGATGAACACCGGTATCCTCCGGGCATTGCAAAGCCACATCAGGTTGGGCCACAGTTCGGTCTCCATCAGCACCAGGGCCGAGGGTTTTATCCTGCCCAGCGACAGGGCGATCGAAAACAGAAAATCCAACGGCAGGAAGAAAGTGGCCGATCCCGGATTGATCCTGGCCGCCCGGGCCTGCCCGGTCTGGGTCATGGTGGAGATGACCGTTCTATATTCCGGAGCCTCTCCACCCAAGGCTTCGATCAGGGGCGGGATCAGGGCCGCCTCGCCCATGGAGGAAGCATGGAGCCAGATGGGATTCCCCTGAGCCTTGGGGACCAGCCCGCATCTCTGGCGCCACTTCTTATTGCCCGAAAAGGCGCCGGCCAACAGCAAATATGGCCAACCCAAAAGGAAGGCCATGGTCAAAACGATATTATATAAAATGATCCCCAGCAAAAGATCCATTACCAGTTTTTCAACGCCTCCTTAAGTTCATTCACCGAGACCGCGGCCACTCCGAATTTGGAGACCTCCACCCCGGCCGCATGGTTGGCCAGGACCGCCGCCTCCAGAAAACTGGCTCCGGCCGCCAGGGCCAGGGTCAGCACCGCGATCACCGTGTCCCCGGCCCCGGAGACATCGTAGACCTCCTTGGCCATGGTGGGTATGTGTTCTGACTTGTTCCCGGCGGTCACCAGATACATCCCCCGGTCGCCGGCGGTGATCAGCACCGCCCTGGTCTTGAGCCCGGCCATCAGTTTTTTGCCGGCCTTCAGCATGTCCTGGGGCCCGGCTATCTTCATCCCCAGGGCCCGTTCGGTCTCCAGCACATTGGGCTTGAACAGGGTCACCCCCTTGAAATCCAGGAAATGATTGAATTTGGGATCCACCGTGACGATCTTTTTATGCCTGCGGCACAGCTCCAGAGCGGCTTTGAGCACCCTGTCGGTGATCAGCCCCTTGTTGTAATCCTCGATCAGCACCGCATCGGCCGCGGGGACAAGTTTTTTCAGCCGGGCGATGACCCTGGCCTCCGAGGCCGGCGACAGGTCCTGGCGATGCTCCCGGTCCACCCGCACCACCTGCTGGTGATGGGCCACTATCCTAGTCTTGATGGTGGTGTGGCGGGAGGGATCCTCCACCAATCCGCTTTTTGATATTTTCCTTTTCTGAAACTCTTTCAAGATGGTCTGGCGGGGACGGTCCCGGCCGATCACCCCCACCGGAACCACCTTGGCCCCCAGGCTGGCGATGTTCCAGGCCACGTTGGCCGCGCCGCCCAGCAGGTATTTCTCCTCGCTGACCTCCACCACCGGCACCGGGGCCTCCGGCGATATCCGGCTGACCTGTCCGAACAGGTATTCGTCCAGCATCAGGTCGCCCAGCACCAGGATGGTTTTATGCCTGAAGCTGTTGATCAGGGCGTCGGATCGCTTTTTATCCAGTTTGAGCTGCATGGTTGGTCTATATCAATTATCCAGTGTTTATCGTAAGTGTCACTATCTTAAAACACTTGGCGGATAATGTCAATGATAATTTTTGCAGACCATTGGTAAATGATCAATAACTTAAAATCAAAGAGGCGGCTTTCCCACCGCCTCTTTAAAATAAAATTGGTACCCTTACTTTATCACCATCATTTTCTTGGCCGCATTATGTTCACCCGCTTTCAGCCGATAAAAATATACGCCGGAACTAACTTCATTGCCCACATTGTCCCTGCCGTTCCAGGATATTTTATGCCGCCCGGCATTTTTATATGAATTCACCAATGTTCTTACCCTCTGCCCCAGCATATTGTATACGGCCAACTCAACAAAAGCCGGCTTGGCCAATGAAAACTCAACTTCGGTTCTTCCCTTGGAAGGATTGGGGAAAATATTCATGAACAGTTTAACGGGCCTATTCTCTTCCACAGGTTCTCCCGTCACCCCGCCCGGGATACCATTTGCATTCACTCTTTGGGCGTAAACGTTATTAAAAACGATCATATTAGGGTCACCGTACCATGTTGCAATAGCTCCACCGGCTAAGTCACCAATCACTTGCTGGTAATCATTAGTATTCATTGTAGTACAAACAGGCACGCCGGTAGTTTCCCATAAAACAACTCCGCTTGAATCTACCCGCTGGGCATATAGATGGGTGCTGTAGTTCCAGATTGCCACAACACCACCATATCCATCTTTGTCGGCATCATTTTCACCGCCACTGGGAAGCGTTTCATGTAATGGAACACCCAAACCCCAGCATATATTACCTAAGGAATCAATACGATTTACAGAATCACCAGTACTACCAATGCCCCCCCCCTATTATCAATATTTATCTTACCATAGTTACCAATAACAACGCCAGTATCAGACCATTGCATTGTTCTGTTACTATCAATACTTTGCATATATGTTTTCATAACAGTGTAATCGAACCAATTAATTAATGCTTTCCCATTATTATCTGTAATGGGTTTGTATGATTTTTGATTTCCTGACTTTGAACAAAATAATTCGCCATTTATCTGCCATTTAATACCTCCTTGTGCATTTATATATTGACCGTATGCGTTCATTTCATTACTGCCATTTCTATAATCATCCCACCACGTAATTATCGCACCACCCAGGTTATTGCTACAAATCCAGGGCCAAAACTGTATGCTGTCCGCTGTGCATACAGGCACGCCGTCTATTGCCCATGCGGGGTTGCCTGCGCTGTCTATTCTTTGGGCGTATATATTATCGCTGGTAGTGGCCTGGTCCCTGCCATCAACATACGCTATAATAGCACCGCCAAGCCCGTCACTGCATAGGTCAACATACCCGCTCATCTGGTTGCATACCAACACCCCGTTCTCGGGCCATACCCTGTTACCCAGACTGTCTATTCGTTGAGCAAATACCCTGGTATAACCCAAACCTCCGCGGGTGTCTTCCCAGGCTACTATCGCCCCGCCATAACCATCGGCCACTATTTCGGGATAACTGGCATAACTGCTCGATAAGCTACACACCGGAACGCCCTGGCTTGGCCACACAAAATTACCGCCCGAGTCCACCCGCTGGGCGTAGATATCGTCGTCCAAGTTCACCTGATCCCGATAACATTCCGTCCAGCAGATAATGGCTCCGCTATTTCCATCGCTTACGATCTTGGGCAGGGCCGAAGGCGCGGTATCGCACACCGCTATCCCGTTGGGCTGCCAGCCCGGTGCTTTGGACCCCACCCTTTTCCCCTCCCCCTTCGTTTCAAAACGTGGGGTCATTCTCAGGGCAGGCTCTCGAGGGGAGGGGTAGGGAGAGGTCGGGGTTAGGTCGGGCTTGGGCCGGGAATCACCCTCCCGCTGTTCAAATTCGAACAAACGGCGACCAGGCTGGGCGTAGGTTCCCGACCAAAACAGTGACAGCAATATTAAACATAATATATGTTTTTTCATGGTCAATTATCTCACTATTTATTGATGTATACTATAGTTTATACGATACATTTTTGTCAAGGACATATTACATATTTTTTACCTTGCTTTTCCCTTGCGCAAACGGTTGCGGTATGTTATATTAATTAGCCGGAAAGGCCGGCGGGATAGCGATGTTTTGAGCAGCGGAGATACCTGCCGGTTGCTGTCCGGGATGTCCGGTCCAAAGCGGGGCAATGTGCTATCGAAGGCAACCATTCATAAATGCAGAACATACGAGCATGACCAGAGAAACATCGGAAATAACCGAGCGCATCTCCCTGGCGGGGATAGACGCCGCCAACCTGCTGGGGGCCGGCGACGCCAACCTGAAGCTGATCCAGCATTCCTTCAGATCCAGGCTTACCGCCCGGGGCGACGAGGTCATCATCACCGGCCAGCCCCGGGAGCTGGAGATGCTGACCAGCTTGATCCTGCGTTTGCGGGAGAAGGTGGAATCGGGCGCGGTGCTCACCGAGCGGGACATCGGCTATGCCATAGACGACCTCCGGCAGCAGCCGGCCGCCGGTCCCTCCCGGGAGAGGCCGGCCGGGCTCTCGGCCCTGAAAAAACTGATCAAGGCCAAATCGCCGGGACAGGAAAGCTATCTGGAGGCCATGCAGGGCAGCGACCTGGTGATCGCCATCGGCCCGGCCGGCACCGGCAAGACCTATCTGGCGGTGGCCGCCGCGGTGGCGGCCCTCAACGAGCGGCAGGTGGAGCGGGTGGTCCTGTGCCGACCGGCGGTGGAGGCCGGCGAATCGCTGGGCTTCCTGCCGGGCGACCTCAAGGAGAAGATCGACCCCTACATGCGGCCGCTGTACGACGCCCTGTACGACATGATGTCCCCGGAGAAGGTCAACCGCTTTCTGGCCAACGATATCATCGAGATCGTGCCCCTGGCCTACATGCGGGGCCGGACCCTGAACAACTCCTTCGTGATCCTGGACGAGGCCCAGAACGCCACCAAGACCCAGATGAAGATGTTCCTGACCCGGCTGGGCTTCAACTCCCGGGCCGTCATCACCGGGGACATCACCCAGATAGACCTGGCCCGCAGCGACAGCTCCGGGCTGATCGAGGCCCGCAACATCCTGCAGGGGGTGGAGGGCATCAGCTTCGCCACCCTGGGAGAGCGGGACGTGGTGCGGCACCGGCTGGTGCATCATATCATCCAGGCCTACCAGAACCATTCCGGCAACGGGCCGACCGATCCCGGGGCCCAAGGAGGCCCGGCCGACTGACCGGATTATGCTCAAGACATCATTAATGAAAATAACAACTCTGGCCAGGAACCTGTGGCCCCTGAACCCCCAATCCAGAAAATTCCAGCTCTTCTGGATAAAACGGGTGGCCCTGGCCGGCATCCTGCTGCTGGTGATCGCCAACCTGTTCTCCCCGGCCCGCAACGACGAGATCAAGCTCAAGGTCGGGGCCACCTCCCCGCGGGACATCCAGGCCCCGTTCGATTTCCAGCTGGTAAAGGATCCCGCCCTGCTCCAGGCCCAGCAGGACAGCGCTGCCTCCCAGGTGCTGGCCATCGTCTACCGCAACCCCGAGTTCGACCGGAAACTATACAGCGATGTGGAGCTTTTCCTGATCAACCTTTCCAATCTCCGCCAGGAGGACGAATATCTATCCACTAAATTGGCCTCCATTCAGTCCTGGAAGCTGAACCTGAGCCGCGGCACCGCCGATCTGCTGCTGACCGTGCCCGGCCTGTACTCCTTTCAGCAGGGGCTCAAGGACATGGCCCATTCCCTGCTGGAGCCGGGGGTGCTGCCCTTAAGCGACGGCCAGGCCAAAATGCTGGGACCCGAAGTGGTGCTGCGGCAGGGACACGACCTGCAGAGGGTCCCGACCTCCCGGCTGTTCACCATGGAATCCCTGCCCCTGCTGATCAAGGCCAAGAGCCAGGCGGCCTTCCCCAGTTCCGAGCCCATGGCCAAGGCCCTGGCCGAGGTGGCGGCAAAACTGCTGGTGCCCAATTTGACGGTGGACACCAGCGAGGTGGGATCGGCCCGGGCCCGGGCCCGGGAATCGGTCTCCCCATACACCGGCCAGGTGAGCAAGGGGGAAAAGATAGTTTCCGCCTACCAGAGGGTGGACCAGACAACGGCCCAGAAACTCCATTCGCTGCAGCTCAGGCTGGATGAGATCACCACCGTCTCCCGGCGCAGCGGCTGGAACTATGTGCTGACCCTGCTTTCCCGGCTGCTGGCCCTGGGCTTCTTCCTGGGCATCCTGACCTTCTATCTGATAAACTTCCGCCCGGAAGTTTTTCGCAACTTTCACTCGCTGATGATCCTGGCCAGCATCATTCTGCTGAGCGTATTGTCCGGCTGGCTGGTGCTGTCCCGCCCCGATTTCCCGCCCTACCTGCTCCCGGCGGCCCTGGGACCGATGCTTACCAGCCTGCTGTTCGACATTCCGCTGGGGGCGGTGATGGCCGTCACCGCCAGCCTGCTGTTCGGGGTGGTCACCGAACTGAGCCTGCCCATCACGGTGGTGGCCCTGGCCTCCGGCTCGGTGGCCTCCTTCCTGGTCAAGGGCCTGCGCAGCCGCTTCCAGTTCATCATCACCAGTTTCTTTGCCATCACCCTGGCCAGCGGCCTGGCCATCGCCGCCATGGAATACCTGAAGCTGTCGCCCTTCCAGCAGATCCAGCGCTCCCTGCTGATGGCCCCGGCCAGCGCCTTTCTGTCGATCGTGCTGACCCTGCTGCTGCTGCCGGTGCTGGAGGCGGTCTTCAACACCACCACCGATTACAGCCTGCTGGAGATGGCCGACCCCGACCAGCCCCTTTTAAAGCGCCTGTCCATCGAGGCCACCGGGACCTTCCAGCACAGCCTGCTGGTGGGCAACCTGGCCGAGGTGGGGGCCAAGGCCATCGGGGCCAACAGCCTTCAGGCCCGGATCATGGGCTATTACCACGATATCGGAAAACTGGCCAAGCCGGACTATTTCATCGAGAACCAGGGCGGGGCGGCCAACCGCCACGACAGCCTGGCCCCCAAGATGAGCTTTCTGGTGGTGGCCTCCCATGTCAAGGAGGGGATGGAGCTGGCCCGCAAGCACCGGCTGCCGCAGATCATCCAGGATGCCATCGCCCAGCACCACGGCACCACCCTGGCCAAGTATTTCTACCACAAGGCCAATCTTTCCTCCGAGGGCAAATTGCTGGAGGGGGATTTCCGATATCCGGGACCCAAGCCCCAGTCCAAGGAGATCGGCCTGGTGATGCTGGCCGACGTGGTGGAGGCCTCGGTCAGGTCTTTGAAGGACCGCAATCCCAAGCGGGTCCGCCGGATGGTCAAGGCCACCATCGCCGACAAGGCCAACGAGCTGGAGCTGGATGAGTCCAATCTGACCCTTCATGACCTGCACCTGGCCGGGGAGGCCTTCCTGCCGGTGCTGCTGGCCCTGTTGCATCCCCGGATAGAATACCCCGAGGCCAAGAACGGCCCAGAATCAAAAAACAATCACCCCCAGGGTTAACCAGATAAATTTAATTGCCGGTTGCCATGATGACCGTTTTCATCGAATGCCTGGACAGCTCATCCCCGGTCAGGGAGGCCGGATTGAAACGCTGCATCTGCCGCATCCTGGCGGCCGAGGGCTATGCCGATTACGACCTGACATTGATCCTGGCTGACAGCGCCTGTCTGCGGCGGCTCAATAAAAGATATCGCAGCATCGACAAGGTGACCGACGTCATCTCCTTCGCCATGCTGGAAGGCCACGTCCCGCCGGTGGCCGATGCCAACCTGGGGGACATCTATATCTCCCTGCCCCGCACCAGGAGGCAGGCCCGGGAATACCGGGTCAGCTTCGAGGAGGAGCTTAAACGGCTGGTGGTCCACGGGCTGCTGCATTTGATCGGTTATGATCATATCAAGCCCGGCCAGGCAAAAAAGATGCGGAAGAAGGAAGAGCTGTACATCAGTTATTAGTTGTTGGTTATTTGTCATTCCTGTGAGACCTATCATCGCTGAGGCGGGTTGCAGGAATCCTGGATTTTTTTGTGGGTTCCCGACTTCTCGGGAATGACAATCATTGTGGATTGCTTCATTTGTCAGGCTGTGATGTTTTCTCGCAATGACCATTTAGAATAAAATAGAAATTCTTGGCGCCTTTGAGCCTTTGTGGCTAAACAATAACCCAACACAAGGAGTCCTTTTTTGGATAGCAACCTATGGTTTGAGGTCCTTTTCATCGCCCTGCTTATCCTGCTCAACGGCTTCTTCTCCGCCGCCGAGATCGCCCTGATCTCGGTCCGCAAATCCCGCCTTAAAGAACTGGCCCAGAACGGCAGCCGCAAGGCCGGCATCATCCTGAACATTCTGGAGGATCCCTCCCGCCTGTTCGCCACCATTCAGATCGGCGTCACCTTCGTGGGCTTTCTGGCCGCCGCCATCGCCGCGGTCAGCAGCTACAAGATACTGGCCGACTGGATCTCCCGTTTTCCCGTCTGGTTCATCAGCTCCAACAGCCAGCCCATCGCGGTGGCCCTGGTGACGGTTATCGTATCCCTGGTGACCTTGATCTTCGGCGAGCTGGCCCCCAAGAACATCGCCCTCAAGCATGCCGAGGCCATCGCCCTGATGGTGGCCGATCCCCTGAACCTGATGGCCAAGGGCGCCAAGCCGCTGATCTGGCTGCTGGCCAAATCCAGCGACCTGGTGCTGTCGCTGTTCGGCATCAAGAAGGTCCATAACAATCAGCTGGTGACCGAGGACGAGATCCGCTCCCTGCTGCGGGCCGGGCACGAGCAGGGGCTGCTGGACCGCTCCGAGACCGAGATGATCCACGGCATCTTCGAGCTGGGCGAGACCACCGCCAAGGAGATCATGGTGCCCCGGATAGACATGGTCAGCGCCGAGGACAACCTGACCCTGGGAAAGGTTTTGCGCCTGATGGACCAGTCGGGCCACTCCCGGATCCCGGTGTTCCACGATACGGTGGACAACATCGTGGGTTTCGTGCACGATGAGGATGTCAACCGGGCGCTGAAGAACAAGGAGCGCTCCGCCCCCATCACCGACATCATCCGGCCGGCCCATTTCGTGCCCGACTCCAAGAAACTGGACAGCCTGCTGGAGGACTTCAAGGCCTGGAAGACCCACGGCGCCATCGTGGTGGACGAGTACGGCGGCACCGCCGGGATGGTGACCCTGGACGACGTGCTGGAGGAGATCGTGGGCGATATCCGGGACGAGTTTGACACCGAGGCCCCGCACTACAAGAGGATCGACGACCGCAGCTGCCGGATAGACGCCCGGATGGACATCGAGGAACTGAACGAGGCCCTGGGGACCGGCTTTCCCACCGAAGGCTACGAGACCTTCGGGGGGTTCATTTACGACATCGCCGGCAAGGTGCCCACAGTGGGCGACAAGCTGCGCTGGCCGCTGGCCGACCCGGCCTGGGAGTTCGTGGTGGAGAACGTCAGCCGGAGAAGGATCATCTCGGTGCGGGCCAAGCGGCTGGGCAAAACGACAGCCAAGACACCGCCGGCGCCCAAAGAATAAAAAACCTGACCGCTTCATAAGTGCATCATGTCAGCCTTCTCAGCACGACGCCTTGATCCCCCTCCCGCAAGGAGGGGGAAAATATCACCCTGAGGCTGGGATCATGCACGGCAAACCGAATGGGTGACGCAGAATAAAAAATATCTAATTTATATCTTCACTATGTCAAAATTCATTCCCGGCCTAAAATTATCAGAGCTGTTCTTTAAAAAGGCCGTAAAACCTTTAATAAAATCGGGATTCCCCGGGCTCGAATATTCCGCCGGGCTTATCGATCATGGTTCTGAAGTGCTGGGCTTCGATACGGAACTTTCGACCGATCACCATTGGGGTCCGAGGGTTTTGCTTTTTATTTCCCCAAAAGACATCGGGCTGAAAAAACAGATTTTTGACTTTCTCGGCAGGAATCTGCCCCCGTCCTTTCGGGAATACTCAACACATTTCGGCGATCCCGACCAAGCCGGTGTTAGGCTCCTGGCCGCAGCAAAAGCGGGACAGCCCATAAGCCATCGCGTGGAAATCCACACCATCGGATCATTTTTCAAAAACTATCTTTTAATCGAGCCTAAAAATGCTCTTACTGCTTCCGGGTGGCTGACATTGTCCGAACAAAAGCTCCGAACCATCCGGAG
Source organism: Candidatus Edwardsbacteria bacterium (assembly GCA_031082425.1). Taxonomy (NCBI): domain Bacteria; phylum Candidatus Edwardsiibacteriota; species Candidatus Edwardsiibacteriota bacterium. The sequence continues at coordinate 128,910 of JAVHLB010000007.1, forward strand.
CGGCAAAATATTTCACGACCAACTGGGCTTGAAACAAATCCAAAACAAGCTGCATTATTTCCCCAGGGATATCTGGCTCTACATGCTGTCGTCGGAATGGACCAAGATAAGCCAGGAAGAGCCCTTTGTCGGGCGCTGCGGCGATGTAAATGACGAGATGGGATCTAGGATTGTGGCTGCGCGGCTGGTGCAATCCATCATAAAACTCTGTTTTTTGATGGAAAGGGAATACGCCCCATACAGCAAATGGTATGGCACGGCCTTTTCCCGTTTGAAGTGTGCCAAAAAACTTTCTCCGGTTCTGCACAAGGTCCTGGCCTCGGAAAACTGGAAGGAACGCGAAAAACATCTTTCGCTGGCATATAAGATCGTTGCCCAAATGCACAACAGCCTCAAATTGACCAGGCCTATGGCCGCGGACGTTTCGCAGTTTTATAACCGGCCATATTTGGTGATCCGCGCGGGCATTTTTGCCAGTGAACTTAAGAAGAGGATCAAAGACCCTGCCGTTAAAAGGATCCCGGCCGATATCGGCTCGGTGAACCAGTTCACAAATACCGTCGATCTTTTGGAAAATAATGAACTATTGAAGCGGATGAATATCCTGTACCGATAAATTTTATACCGTTTTATGAAAAAGAAAATCCAAATATTACTCATTCACGGCGGGACCACTTTTAAAAAGCATAAAGATTATTTAAAGTTCCTTAAGACCCGGCCGGTCTCCATCGAGAAGCGGATACGCTGGAGCGAAGAATATCTGGATATAAGATTGGGCCGGGACTTTGAGATCATCCGGCCCGTCATGCCGCTAAAAGAGAATGCCAGATACGATGACTGGAAGATCCATTTTGAAAGATACTTTCCATATTTGAGGAATGATCTAATCCTGATAGGCACTTCCCTGGGTGGCATATTCCTGGCCAAATATCTTTCGGAGAGCAGATTCCCAAAAAGAATATTATCGGTCTATTTGATCTGCCCGCCGTTCGACGACACCCTGCCGGGGGAAGATTTGGCAGGTGGATTCAAACTTAAAAGCGACCTTTCTTTGATCGAGAAGAATACCAGAAACCTTTATCTGCTTTTTTCCCGGGACGATGATGTCGTTCCGGTATCCCATGCCGCCAAATACGCCGCAAGATTGAAAAAGGCAAATATCATAATTTACGCCAGCAAGAACGGGCATTTTAAACTGTCAGAATTCCCGGAGATCATAAAAACGATACGGAATGACGTAAATTATATGTCACACTGAGATGCCCTACTTGCCCGACAAGCCGAATGGGTGTAAAAACCCCGCAGTCAACCTCGTTCCATGAGATAGCAAACCCGACTGCTGAGCCGATCAGCCAAAGGCCACGGGGGTGAACCTGGCCCACCCGGAAAGACAGGTTTTATGTCCAAATCATCCGATATCCACAAGATCGCCTTCCTGGGCGACTACCTTCCCAGGAAGTGCGGCATCGCAACCTTCACCACCGACCTGCGCACCTCGGTGGCGGCGGAGTTCCCCGCCACCCAGTGCCTGGTGGTCCCGGTCAATGACGTCGAGGGCGGCTACGATTATCCGCCGGAGGTGCGGTTCGAGATCGCGGAGCAGGACCTGCCGTCCTACCTGAGGGCGGCCGACTTTCTCAACATCACCAACGTGGACGTCCTCTGCGTGCAGCACGAGTTCGGCATCTACGGCGGGGCGGCCGGCAGCCACCTGCTGGCCCTGCTGCACAAGCTGCGGATGCCCGTCGTCACCACGCTTCACACCATCCTGCGCGAGCCCAACCCCGAACAGCGGCGGGTGATGCGCGAGTTGATCCGGCTTTCCACCCGGCTGGTGGTGATGTCGGAAAAGGGCCGGGAATTCCTGCGGGATGTCTACCAGGCGCCGGCCGACAAGATAGACCTCATCCCCCACGGCATCCCCGAGATGCCATTCGCCGACCCCAATTATTTCAAGGATGAGTTCGGGGTGGCCGGCAAGCAGGTGCTGCTCACCTTCGGGCTGCTTTCGCCCAACAAGGGCATCGAGTACGCCCTGAAGGCCCTGCCGGCCATCATCGCCGAATTCCCCAACACGGTCTACATCGTGGTAGGCCAGACCCACCCCAACCTGCTGCGCGCAGAGGGCGAGTCCTACCGGTTGAGCCTGGAGCGGATGGCCAAAGAGCTGGGGGTCCAAAAGCACGTGGTGTTCTTCAACCGCTTCGTCGAGCTGGAGGAGCTGACCCGGTTCATCGGGGCCACCGACATCTACCTCACCCCCTACCTGACCGAATCGCAGATAACCTCGGGCACCCTGGCCTACGCCTTCGGGGCCGGCAACGCGGTGGTGTCCACCCCCTACTGGCACGCCCAGGAACTGCTGACCGAGGAGCGCGGCAAACTGGTGCCGTTCCGGGACCCGCAGGCCATCGCCGGGGCCGTCATCGGCCTGTTGCACGACGCGCCGCTGCGCCATTCGATGCGCAAGAACGCCTACCAGCTGGGGCGGGGCATGGTGTGGAACCGGGTGGCCCATCTTTTTGTGGACTCCTTCCGCCGGGCCGGCCAGGAGCACAGCTTCGTGGGGCGAAAATCCTCGCCCATCAGGACCCTTGACGAGCAGCCCGACCAGCTGCCGGCTCTCAAGCTGGACCACCTGTACCGCCTGAGCGACTCGACCGGGATATTCCAGCACGCCAGCTTCACGGTCCCCAATTTTGCCGAGGGCTACTGCACCGACGACAACGCCCGGGCCCTGCTGCTGATGTTGATGCTCCAGCAGGCGGGGCACAGCACCCCCCGCAGCAACGAGCTGGCGGCCACCTATGCCGCCTTTTTGAACCATGCCTTCGTCCGCAAGACCCGCCGCTTCCGCAATTTCATGAGCTTCGACCGCCGCTGGCTGGAGGATGTCGGCTCGGAGGACTGCCACGGCCACGCCCTGTGGGCCCTGGGGCTCTGCATGGGACATGCCGGCCATGGCAGTTTCCACATGCTGGCGGCGGAGCTGTTCGAACAGGCCCTGCCGGTCGCCCCCGGGCTGACCTCGCCCCGGGCCTGGGCCTTCGCCCTGATCGGCATCGACCAATACCTGCGGCGCTTGAGCGGCGACCGGCGGGCCGGCCAGATCCGGGAATCTCTGACCGCCAAGCTGATGCAGCGCTACGCCGACGCCTCAAGCCAGGACTGGCAATGGTTCGAGGACGTGGTCTCCTACACCAACGCCAAGCTGCCTCACGCTTTGATCCTAAGCGGCCGCAGCATGAACAACGCCGAGATGCTGGAGACCGGCCTTAAAACGCTGCGCTGGCTGGTCAGGGTCCAGACCTCCGATACCGGCTCCTTCCGGCCGGTCGGCTCCAACGGATTCTTCCCCAAGGGGCAGGCCCGGGCCCTGTTCGACCAGCAGCCGATAGAAGCCCAGGCCACGGTATCGGCCTGCATCGAGGCCTATTCGGCCACCGGCGACATGTACTGGGCGGCCGAGGCCCGCCGGGCCTTCGAATGGTTTCTGGGACGGAACGATCTGGGACTGGCCCTGTACGATTCCACCACCGGGGGCTGCCGCGACGGCCTGCACGTCGACCGGGTCAGCCAGAACCAGGGGGCCGAATCCACCCTGGCCTTCCTGCTGGCCCTGGCTGAGATGCAGACCCTCCAGAGCACCCTCACCAGTTTCAACGGGTCGCCGGATGAACAGCGATGAATAAATTGATCTCCCCCGCCATAGCGCCTCCGGTCCTGCAGGCCAAACGCATCGGACCGGTGATCTCCCCGGACCGCTCCCGGGTGTTGCTGCGGCCCTTCTATCCCGTCCGGAAGGATATCGCCCGGAGGATAGTGTCCCAGGTGATGGCCCTGACCGACGAAGCGGCGGCCCGGCTTCTGGCATCGGTGCTGAGCGAGTTCAAAGACCGGCATACCAACGTTGAGCAGACCTTCTGCAATCGTTTCCGGCAGGTCCAGCGCTACCTAAAAGACCGGCAGGAGACCACCCCGGAAAGACAGCTGCTGATCGGGGCCTACTTCTCGCATGAATATTCCCCGGAGTCGGCCGCCCTGTTCAATCCGTCCATCGTGCCTCATCCCGACCAGACCAAGCTTCCGGCGGGCTCGCTCCGTTTTGTGTTGAGCCTGCGGGCCACCGGCGAGGGGCACATCTCATCCATCACCTTCCGCACCGGCACCGTCAGCGCCAAACACCGCATCAAGCTCACGCCGCCGGTTCCCTTTGTGACGGAGCCGGAGCCCCTGCCCAACGCGGTATACCAGAAGGATCTCTTCGCCCGCAAGCTCCAGGAGGCCGGCCTGCACAGCAACTTCTGCCGGCGGGTGGTGGACCAGCTGCCCGGGGAATTCGTCCTGGACGACCTGCGCCGGATGCTGAAAGCGGAGCGCCGGAAGATGACCCCGGTCGATGCCCTGGCCGACCGGGCCGCCCAGGGCATCCTGCTGCTGGCCGAATCCAACTACCAGGTGCGGTTCGATCCCTCCAGCCATCTGGCCCAGCGGATCCTGTTCCCCTCGGTGCCCAGCCAGAGCAACGGCATCGAGGACGCCCGGTTCGTCATGTTCCGGGACGACGACGGCAGCCTTACCTACTACGCCACCTACACCGCCTACGACGGCAGGATCACCCTGCCCCAGCTGCTGGAGACCGCCGACTTTATCCATTTCAAGTTCCTGACCCTCAACGGCCCGGCCGTCCAGAACAAGGGCATGGCCCTGTTCCCCCGCAAGATCGACGGGCATTACGCCATGCTGTCGCGCCAGGACGACCAGAATATTTTGTTGATGTACTCCGACAATATCCATTTCTGGCAGACGCCCCGGATGCTGCTGCAGCCGGCCCAGCCCTGGGAGATGGTCAAGATCGGCACCTGCGGGTCGCCCATAGAGACCGAGGCCGGCTGGCTGGTGCTGAGTCACGGGGTCGGTCCCATGCGGAAGTACTGCCTGGGGGCCTTTCTGCTGGACCTGAAGGACCCCTCGCGGGTGATCGGCCGCCTGCGCCGGCCGCTGTTGTCTCCCAACCAGGACGAGCGCGAGGGCTACGTGCCCAATGTGGTGTACACCTGCGGCGCTTTGCTGCACGGCCGGGAGCTGGTGATACCTTACGCCATGAGCGACTATGCCAGCAATTTTGCCACCGTGCCGATAGACGACCTGCTGGCTGCGATGGAGTGAATGATAGATAAGTGTGTTTAGATAATAGATTTTAGGAATTATCCCTGTCACACTGTGAGACCTTGATTGACGGGCAAGCTGAAGGAATAAAAATGTCGATATCTTTTCCGAGCCACAAGAATACTGTTTGGAAAACAAAAGTTGATGTTCCATTCGCACAAGGCGGCAATAGTAGATTGTTTGAAGTATGGAATGATGGTAGTGATAAAAGATTTGCTCTTAAATTATATAAGGCAAGTGATACGGCGCAAAAAAGGAAGGAACGGTTTTACCAAGAAATAGAAATCGTTAAGAAATTAGAAAACATACCTGGTTGTATTCAATTGATAGATTATGGAGAATACGAAGGTGTGCCTTTTTTTGTAATGCCGTTTTTTGCGAATGGTACAATTAAGGAAAAGTATTTGGACATAATTGGGGAGAGCAAAATCGAGTTAAAGACAGTACTGCGTGATTTTTTAAAAATACTTTTTATTGTTAAAGACATTCATACGCTTGGGCTGGCCATAAGAGACATTAAACCGCAGAATATCCTTGTTGACGAAAATAATGATCCTATTATTACTGATTTTGGTCTTTCTCTTTGGCTAAATACAGATTACAAGGAACGCCTCACAATTTGTGGAGAAATAATTGGATCAGCCGGATACACACCACCAGAATGGAGTGAGACCGAGCCAAGTTTAAATCACTTTAAAGGTGATATTTGGAGCCTTGGAAGATGCCTTTGGGCAATGTGTGCAGGAAAGCATGCACCCAGGAATTTTGATACATTGGGTGGTGAAGACACTCACTTAAGTCAGTATATAAGCAAAGAATTTGCAAATTATATACAAGGCATTGTCACATCCTGCACCAACCAATCCCCTTCAGATCGACCTAATATTGACGCATTAATTTCAGAAACTAAGAAAATATTGTCTGTAATCGAAACGGGGACAGAACAAAAACTTAAAACAAGTGCCGATCTTAAGTCTTACATTAAAACTATGTCCGGCTCAATTTTAAATAGCCGTGTTGTTTTGGATTCTAAACGGGTTGAATCTGAAATCAATATAAAACTAACAGAACTAAACCAAGCTACAACAACCTTAAACGACGAATTACAACCTGTAGTTGACGAACTTAATAATGAATATAAAGAAATAGGTAGGTTTAGAACCATAGTAGACCGAACTGATTGGACAATAAGGATTCCAGATATAAATATTTCTAAAAATAAAAGCTGGAAAAAATCTGTAACATTGAGATTTGATCCAAATCAAAAAACAACCGAACATAACAACATGTCTTATATCATAATGAAATTTCAGTTTGGTCTTTCCGAAGACAGAAGTTACTTTTGGTCAGTATATTCAAGAGATCAAGGAATGCAAATCGAAAAAATATATGAATCTTTAACGTCAAAATCAATAATTGTTCTTATTTCTAATAAAATTGCACAAATACCATACTATACTAGAACATTTATTGAAATTATTCTTAAGCATTTTCAAGATTAATGTTTTCTACTAAATTTATTTATTACCCATACTTCCGGAACTGTTAACACTACTCTTTAAGGAAACACCGATGAACTTCTGCTGGGTAACTATAAACGTAAAGGACATGGAACGGTCCCTGTCCTTTTACTGGGACCTGCTGGGCCTGGAAATAAAACGCAAGATGTCCCCCAGCCCCGATATGGAGCTGATCTTTTTAGGCTCCGGGGAGACCCAGGTGGAGCTCATCTGCAATAAAAAGGCCGGCGACATTGTCGCCGGCAAAGATATCTCCCTGGGCTTCGAGGTGGATACCTTGGACAAATTCAGCGAGATATTAAAGAGCAAGAACATTCCCATCCACTCCGGGCCTTTCCAACCCAACCCGCACGTCAAATTTCTGTACATCCTCGATCCGGATGGCGTGAAGATCCAGTTGGTGGAGAACATAAAATAATAACTGGTTCTAAAATAGGATTACCGGACCTTTCTGCGGTCTGTCATATTTTTTACCTTGGCTTTTTCCTCCGCTTTCTCTTTGAAGAGAAAGCTACAAAGAGAACTGTCGCTACACCGCTGCCCGGAAGTTCAGACTACCCAGCTGCCTAAATGTCTTGACCACGAAACAGGGCTTACGCAAGCAAAACATTTTTAACGGCAGCTTTTGCCAGGCAGCAGCACTGATGCGACCCAACCTCTCCCTGCCTGGCGGCTTCCCTTCCCGCATCGGGAAGGGGTAGGGGTTAGGTCGGTTCTAGCCATTACTTGAATTAATTCTTATATAACCCATGATCGAACGCACCGAAGCCATAATACTAAAGACCCAGAACTTTTCCGAGACCAGCCGCATCGTCAGCGCCTTCACCCGGCAGTTCGGCCGGATGAAATTCATGGCCAAGGGCGCCCGCAAGCCCCGGAGCAGGTTCGGGGCTTCCTTCCAGCCCGGCGGGGTCTCCCAGATCGTCTTCTACCGCAGCCGCCACTCCGAACTGCACACCGTCTCCGAAACCGACGTGGTCTGGGACCCCTCGGCCCTGGCCGAGGACGGCCGGATGAACCCGGCGGCGGTGGCCCTGGAGATGGGCTACAAGCTCACCGCCTTGGAGTCGCCCAATATGGCCTTCTACAGGAATCTCTCGGGGTTCTTGCGGGCACTGCCATCCTCCGGGGAAAGCCCCAGCCAACTGCTGGGCTTTTTCCTGGCGGCCCTCAACAACCTGGGGCATTCGCCCCGGCTGGATTCCTGCGTCAAATGCCGCCGGGAGCTTAAAAGCGGAGGGCCGGTCTTTTCGGTGACCGAGGGCGGATTCCTCTGTCCCCGCTGCCATGCCCCGGAGGGGGAATGCATTATCCTGAAACCGGCCCAATCCGCGGCTCTGTATGGCTGGCACTCTACCGGAGAACTTTGCCAGATCGCCCCCCGCGACGGCAAAGGGCTGATCGAGACCCTGACCGCCTTCGTCAACCACCATATATCCGGCCGGACCAAATTGATCTGCGTGAAATATCTGGACTGACCCAAATAACGCAGGGGATGGTTTCAAACCATCCCCTGCGTTAAAATGACCCCGGTACGACCTCACCCTACCCTCTCCAAATAAATTTGGAGAGGGATTATTCATTCCGCCAGGTATTTCAGCGAAAATTCCTCCCCGCTCACCCTCTTGTACAATTCGGGATAGGTATGGGCCCCGGATGGTTTGATCACCTCTTCCATCAGAAACTTCCCGAACTTCTTACCCTGGCCCATGATGTCCTCCGTTTTGTGGCGCTTCTTGAACACCTCCCTCAGCATGTCGCAGCTCAGGTCGCCCATGAAATAATTGTGCAGATAGATGGGATGGGTGGTGTGATGGATCCGGAATCCCCAGGGCGGCTCCCCGGCGAAAGGCTCCTCGCCCAGTATCTGCCGGTAGGTCTTCCAGTACAGCTGGTGAACGTCGTCGATGGTCTTGATGTTCTCCCGGTACAGGGCCTGGTCGAACAGGATGGCCGGAACGGCCTCCAGCCGGGTGGCCCGCTCCCAGCGCTTGAGATTGCCAAAGTTCTCCGCCGCCCCGGCCTGGTCCTCGCCGAAGAACTGTCCGTAGAACGATCGGTCATATAAAAAATCCTGGAACAGGTTGGCGAATCCCTCGGAGATGATGCCGCTGACCCCCAGGTTCAGCAGCACCTCCCGGGGCTTCAGCAGGAAGGAATGCAGGGCATGGCCGGTCTCGTGCAGCAGCACGCCGTATTCGTGATAGCGGTTCTCCACGTTGGCCAGTATCCGGGAGTCCCTGGCCGTCTGGATGGGGAAATTATAGCCCCACTCCGACTTGTTGCGGCGGGGAAAGATGTCGTAGGTGATGTTGTATTTGGCGATGTCCCACCCGAAGTTCAAAAAGAAATCCCGGACCACATCGTAACCGGCCGACATATCCACCCGGTGGTTGAGCTCCGGGGCCAGCTGGGCGCTGATGTAGGCTTCGTCCCAGGGCTGGACGGCGCTGTCGCCGATGAATTTCTGGCCGAATTCGGCCTTGATCCTTTTCATGGCCGGCAGTAATTTGGCTGTCTGTTCCGGCCAGCTGTCGAACATCTTTACGTCCAGTTCCTGCTGTTCCAGCTGGTAGGCCACGAAGTTCTTGGCCCCGTAGAGCCGGGCATATTCTTTTCTCAAACCGATAAGTTCGGCAAAGCCGGCCTGGAACAGCGGCTGGTTGACCTGAACCCTGGCCAGGTAGGCCTTTTTTCTTTTCTCCCGGTCCGGCTCGCTGCGCAGGATCTGGGCGATCTCGGTGGAGCGGACCTCCCGGCCGTCCAGGGTGGAACGGTGGTTATTGAGCACCTGGGACAGCTGGGTGGACAGTTTCTGGATCTCCAGCTCCAGCTGGTTCATCTGGTCGGACAGGTGATAGGGCTTGAAGGCCTTGTACAGGATCTCCACCCGCCGCTTATCCAGCGGCTCCAGGTCCATTGCTTGGTGATCCAGAATGGCCTGGTAGTTTTTCCGGTCCTTGAATACCTTGACCAGCTTCTGGTAGGCCTTCTGCGAGCCAAAATCGTATCCCGTGGTATACTGGACCCATTCCAGGCTGGAGTACTGGGCCGACAGCTTTTCCAGCTTGCGGCCGATGGTGTTTATCTTTTTTATTTTGGACATCTGTGTCTCCTGTATTATCTATCGTTCCTATCTTATCATTTTATCCAGCCGCATGCAACCATTGTAAAGCTCCCGGCGGTCCCGGGGTCCGTGCCGGCCCTTGGTCACTATCAGGGTGTCCGCAATGCCGCGGGATAAAAACATCCGATGCATGCTTTTATTGGCCCGCAAATTCCAGTCCTTCTCCCGCGATATCAGATAAAAATAATGCCCGGAAAGAGATTCCCACTTGGCCAGCCCCATGGCCCCGTTGTGGGCGCAGATGCAGACCGCCCCTTTGAATTTGTCGGGATGCAGGAAGACCTCCATCATGGCCTGCACCGCCTGGCCGGAAAAGCCGTAGATGAAGATTTTCGATGTGTCCACCGGATAATCGGCAACCAGCTTTTTATAAGTGGCCATGATATCCGCATCGTTCTGCCTGGCATCGCGATGGTTCCTGGTCTGGGCCGAGGTGCAGATGATCCAGCCCAGTCTGTCGGCGATGGCTTGGTTTGAATCCAGGTCCTTTTGGGTGGCCCCGGTGCAGGAGGTGATGATCAGGGCCGGGGCGGGCTTTTTTACATTCTTGGGAGCATAGAAATGATCCTGCTGGGAAAATGCAAAAGAAGCAGACAGCACCAGCAAGGCCGCCGCAATAACGGCCGGGCTTTTCATTTCAAATGCCTTTGGACGGTCTTTCCGTATTTTTCCGGATAGGTTTTGATCAGCGTAACCTCATCGCATTTGTTGAAGGCGGCAAATTCTTTCAGTCTCCTGGCCAGGGCGGAAAAGAATTCGTCCGAACCGATGATTCTTTTTTCTATGAACAACGAATTGATGATCAGCTGTTTGTTCTGCCTGTCAGCCTTGGGGTCCAGCCGGCCCACCAGCTCGCCTTTCCACAATATCGGCAGGCTGAAATATCCGTATTTACGCTTGGCGGCCGGGACATAGCATTCCAATGTATATTCGAAATCGAACATCTCTCTGATGCGGTTCCGCAGGATGACCAGATTGTCGAAGGGCGATAGCAGATGGACCTGGTGCTTGGCGCTTTCTGATATGCCTTCGATCCCGGCCAGGTCTTCCGTTAAAATGAAATACTTTTTAGGCAGGCCCTCGATGGTTATTCCCTGGATATCCCCGGCTTCCTCCAACTCCTTAAGCCATTTGCATAGCCGGCCGGTGACATGCATGTATTTGTCTATGTCGCCCTCGCTGGCCGGGCCCATGGAGCCCAAGGCCCGCTTGATGAAGAATTGCTTCTCCTCCCGCTCGCCGGGCATAGAGATGTCCATCCCCTGTGGCAGCACCCGTTCGGTGAGATCGTAAATCCGTTTGAAATTCTTTCTTTCGCTGACCATCAGTTCCCCCCGTAAAAAGAGCACCTCCAGGGCCATCTTCTCCGGCTTCCAGTCCCACCATACGCCTTTCCGCTTGTTGCGGCCCTCGAAATCGCTTCCGGAAAGCGGGCCTTCTTCGGTCACCCGCTTCTTCACCCGGTCGATGATATTCTTCTTCCCTTTTATCCAGGACGAGATGTATTTGCTGCGCCTGCCCTGCATGTGGGAGATATAATAGCGGTAATCCTTCATCGGCAGGTAGCTGGCGGCATGGGCCCAGTATTCGAATATCCTACGGTCGTCCTTTTGCAATTGATGCAGGTACTGCTGGCGGTACCCGCTGACCCTGGCATTGAGAGCCACATGATGCGCCCGCTCGATGATATTGATGGTGTCTATCTGAACATAGCCCAGACGGTCGATGGCTTGATATGTGCCTTCCTTGCCCTCCAAGGATGCGGGATCGTCCAGCAGCTGCTTTTGCAGGACAAGGTTCTTAGCCTGTTTTAATGATATCTTTTTCATCTAACTTTTAATGTTCAGGGGTGGTCGCTTGTGAAACATTATCACAAAAGGCCGACCCCGATGGGGATCGGCCTTTTATATCGTCTGCGGCGCACCTTATACTTAAACTTGACCTCTCCCTGCCTGGCTGTATCCCTCTCCCGATCGGGAGAGGGATCGAAGGCGTGGTCTATTCCTGCTTGATCTCCTCTATGATATAGGTCTCCACGATGTCGCCCACCTTGATGTCGTTGAACTGGTCCAGCCCCAGGCCGCACTCGAAGCCGGTCTGCACCTCGCGGACATCGTCCTTGAAGCGCTTGAGCGAGGCGAACTTCCCGTTGTACACCTCCACGTTGTCCCTGACCAGGCGGACCTTGTGGGAGCGGGCGATGGTCCCGGACAGTACCTGGCAACCGGCGATGGTGCCCACCCCGGATATCTTGTAGGTCTCGCGCACCTCCACCCGGCCCTGCACCACCTCCTTGAACACCGGGGCCAGCATCCCCTTCTGGGCCTTCTGCAGGTCCTCCAGGGCGTCGTAGATGATGTTGTACATGCGGATCTCCACCCCCTCGTTCTCGGCCAGCTCCCGGGCCCGCTCCTCGGGCCGAACGTGGAAGCCGATAATGATGGCGTTGGAGGCCTGGGCCAGCCGGACGTCGGACTCGTTGATGGCGCCCACCCCCTTGTGGATGACCACCAGCTTGACCTTGTCGTTGGACATTTTGAACACCGAATCGCCGATGGCCTCGATGGAGCCGGCCATGTCGCCCTTGATCACCAGCTTCAGCTCCTGGATCTCGCCCTCCTGGATCTGGTCGTAGATGCCCTCCAGGGTGATCTTCTTGGCGGGACGGAACTCATGTTCCCTTTTGAGCTGCTGGCGGCGGTTGGCCATCTCCCTGGCCTCCGATTCAACCTGGTAGACCTGGAATGAGTCGCCGGCCATGGGAGCCCCCTCGAAACCCTGCACCAGCACCGCACTGGACGGTCCGGCCTTAAGGATCTGTTTGCCGTGCTCGTCATACATGGCCCTTACCCGGCCGCTGTACAAGCCGGCTACAAAGGACTGGCCCTTCTCCAGGGTGCCCTGCTGAACCAGGACCGTGGCCAGGATCCCCTTGCCCTTGTCCAGCCGGGACTCTATCACCGTGCCCTTGGCCGGACAGTCGGGGTTGGCCTGCAGTTCCAGCAGGTCGGCCTGCAGCAGCACCATCTCCAGAAGTTTATCCACGTTGAGCCCGGTCTTGGCGGAAACCTCCACGGCGATGGTCTTGCCCCCCCAGTCCTCCACCAATAAACCGACCTTGGAGAGATCCTGCTTGACCCGGTTGGAGTCTGCCCCGGGCAGGTCTATTTTGTTGATGGCCACTATGATCGGCACCTTGGCGGCCTGGGCATGGTCTATGGCCTCCCTGGTCTGGGGCATCAGCCCCTCGGTGGCGGCCACCACCAAAATTACGATATCGGTTACCTGGGCTCCCCTGGCCCGCATGGCGGTAAAGGCCTCGTGGCCCGGGGTGTCCAGAAAAGTTATCGAGCCGTTGCTTATTTTGACCTCATAAGCCCCGATATGCTGGGTGATGCTGCCGTGCTCCCCTCCGGCCACATCGGTCTTGCGGATGGTGTCCAGCAGTGTGGTCTTGCCGTGATCCACGTGGCCCATCACCGTCACCACCGGAGGCCGCGGCTTCAGGTTTTCCGGGGAAAGCCTTTCCTCCTCCTTCACCTCCGGTTCGTTGAATTCATCCTGCTCCTCCAGCGCATAGCCGAATTCATCGGCGATGGTGGCCAGGGTATCCAGGTCCAGACGCTGGTTGATGGTGACCATCAGACCCAGGCCCAAAGCCTTGGCGATCACCTCTCCCGGCTTGGCCCCTATGGCCTGGGCCAGGTCGGCCACGGAAGAATACTCCGGCATTTTAACCACCTTTTCGTCAACCGCCTCTGCCGACGCATCCCCCCGGTCCTTGTCTTTATAGGACCTGCGGGCTTTGCCCCTTTCGATGGCGGCCATGGTCTGCCTGACCGTTGCGGCAATGGCCACATGGTCAACCGGCGCCTTTTTATCCTTCTGTTTTTTCCGCTTGCGTTTTCTTTTGCGCTTTCCCTTCCCCAGGGCGTCATCTTCCTCCGGCGGCTTGGGATAGGGGGTGGTCATCTCCTTGGGATAGTCTATGGGGGTGGGAACGATCTTGGTGATCACCGGCTTGTGCACCACCGGCCTGGGCGGCACCGGCCTTCTTATCACCGGCTTGGCGCCCGAAACCGCCGCCACCCTTGATACGATAACCGGGGGCGCTTCCTCCACCGCTACCTTGGCCTCGGCTTTGACCGTGGCTTCTTTCTTTTCCTGGATCTTCTTCTTCTGCTGCTGTTCCTGCTTGACCGCTTGCTTCTCCTCCTCGAACTTCAGCTTGACGGACTCCAGCATATCATTGGTGACCAGGCTCATCCGGCTCTTGATGTTGAAATTAAGCTCATTGAGCATGGACAGCAGGGCATCAGCCGATATCTTCAGATCCTTGGCCGCCTCAAAAACCTTCACCTCCTTGGCCGGTTTGGCGGCCTCGGCTTTCTTTTTGGCAACGGGCTTCTTCTGGGCCACTTCCGCCTTCTTGGCCGCCTCTGTCTTTTTGACCACTTCTGTCTTCTTGACCGCTTCTGTCACCCCGGCTGCCTTGGCTGTCTTCTTGGCGGGCTTGGTGGTTTTCTTAGTCTCTGCCATAATATCTCCTATTCCTGCCGTTCCGATGGTTCTCCGGCCTGGTGCTGCTCATCGTCATTGTCAGATCCTTTTGCTCCGTCGCTGCTGGATCCTTCGGTCGGATTCTCCTCGGCTTTGGCCGGGGTTCCCTCGGCGCCGGGCTCTGCCGGGGTCGATTCTTCCCCGCCGGCAGGCTGGTCGGGAGCCGGCCTATCGGCCGGCTTGGCCGGGGAGTTCTTCTCGTCAAAATGCATCAACTGGGCATCCTTGGCCTCCTTGGCGGCGGACAGCACCTTCTCGGCCGTCTTGGCGCCTATGCCATCGATGCTGGTCAGGCCCTCCTCGCCCGATCCTATCACCTTTTCCACCGTATCCAGCCCGGCATTCTTGAGCTTGGCCTTGATCTTGTCGGAGATGATCAGTTCCTCCATCGGTATCTGCACCTGGGCCAGGGCCTCGAACCTCTCCTGGTACTGGCTGTCGGTCATCACGTCTATCCGCCAGCCGGTAAGCTTGGCCGCCAGGCGGACATTCTGCCCCCTCTTGCCGATGGCCAGCGAATACTGGTCGTCGGGGCAGATCACTATCACCCGCCTCTCCTCGGGCTCGGGGAAGGCCTCCAGCCCCTTGGCCGGAGAAAGAGCCCGGGCCACGAACAGCGCCGGGTCCGAAGACCAGGACACGATATCTATCTTCTCGCCCGACAGCTCCCGGACCACCGTCTGGACCCTGGCGCCCTTGAGCCCCACGAAAGCCCCCACCGCGTCCACCTTGGCTTCATTGGAGTGCACCGCAACCTTGGCCCGATCGCCCGCCTCGCGGGCAACGGCCTTTATCTCCACCAGGCCCTCTTTGGTCTCCGGCACCTCCTGCATGAACAGGCGCTTGACAAAATCGGGATGGCTGCGCGACAATATCACCTGCGGCCCTTTGATGGTCTTGGCCACATCCAGCACCACCGCCCTGACGGTGCGCCCCTGCTGGTATCTCTCGGAACGGATCTGCTCGGAATACGGCAGGACGGCCTCGGTGCGGTCCAGGCTGACCAGGATATCGTCCCGGCTTATCTGCTGTACCGTTCCGGTGACGATGTCCCCCACCTTGCCGGAGAAATCCTTGAACACCTGTTCCCTCTCGGCCTCCCGCACCTTCTGGAACAGTATCTGCTTGGTGGCCTGGATGGCCATCCGCCCGAAATCTTCGAACGGCAGGATCACCTCCACCTCATCGCCCGGCTGGGGGTCGTCGATATATTCCGCGGCATCGGCGGCGGAGATCTCCAGGGCCGGATTGAGGACCTCCTCGGCCACCACCTTCTTGGCAAAGATGCCGATCTCTCCGGTGTCGTCCTCCAGCTCCACGAAGATGTTCTCCGCTGTGCCGAAGCGCTTTTTGCAGGCCTGCAGCAGGCCCATCTTGAGGGTTTCGATGACAAATTCCTTGCTCAGGTTCTTGCGCCTGGCGATCTCGCTCAGGGCTTCAATTACGTCTAGGTTGGACACGCTTTACTCCTTGTATGTGTGTGATCCTGGTGTTATTTCTCTTACCCCTTTCCCGCATCGGCAAGGGTTTGGGTCAGGTCTTTTTCAATTCCACTTCCAGCCGGGCTTTTCTTATCTGGGCCAGCGGCAGCCAGACCGATTCCTGATCCTTCAGGACGATCTTGACCATTCCGTTCTGGACATCGCCGATGTGCCCGATGAAGGTGTTCTGGCCGTTCAGGGGCTGGCTGATGACGACCTTGGCCGGCCGGCCGGCATGGCGAATGAAATCCTCCGCCCTCTTCAGCGGCCGGTCCAGACCGGGGGAGGATACCTCCAGATTATAGGGATGCATGATGGGATCGCTGGCATCCAGCTCGGCCGAGATCCGGCGCGACAGTCCGCTGCAATCCTCCATGGAGACCCCCTGGCCGGGGCGGTCTATGAACACTCTTAGAAAATCCCCGCCGGCCTTGTATTCCACGTCCACCAGCTCCAGCCCCATCTCGTCGGCCAGGGGCCGGGCCAGCTCCTTTATTTTGGCGATGATCTCTTCGGCTGATATTTTATCATTCACTGATAACCTGCCTTTAACCTTTCCCACAAAGACACTGAGAGACCAAGAAAAACTGATTAGAAATATTAGACCCCGGTGTCTCTGCGGTTGATATTCCGGTTGGTTTTTCGGATAGCAAAAGAGAGCGGGCTTTGTACCCGCTCTCCTAAAAATCAAGTCTGGAGATATTATAGCCTAAAAGGAGATATAATGCAAGGATTTTTTTGCCCTCTCCCAGCCCTCCACCGGGCCTTTGATAACTTTGAAAAGGATATGGGTCTGGATATTTTTATCGCTGCGTAATGAAATATACCGCCGGACATCCCGCTTCTTTAGTTTCTTCAACAGGTGGCGGAGTTCGTATTCAACCTGGCCCGAAGCGACCTTTATTTTTGGCGCTTTCCTTTTCGAGGATATTTTTCTGCCGTCGAAGCGGTATCCCCTGGCCGCCGATTCTTCATGAACCTCGAACAGATAAGCACCGATGGCCGCCAACGGGTCTTTTTGTTCCCGGAACCTCTGCAGCTGGGGATGGTTATTGTAGCCCCTGGTCCCTCCCTGGAGGACCTTCTGGGCCAGCAGCCCCTCGCGCCATACGGCTAAAAGACCTTGGCGGTCCAGGTATTTGGGATGTAATGACCAGAGGCGCATGGGGCTATTTCGACGTGTTTATCAGCTCGGCCGCGATCCGTCCCGACTGGTAGATGGTGGGCAGACCAGAGCCGGGATGGGTTCCTCCGCCCACCAGGTAGCAGTTATCAAATTCCTCGAATTTATTATGGGGGCGGAAGGACAGCATCTGGCTGATCTTATGGCTCAGGTTGAAGGTGGCCCCGTTGTATATCCCGTACTCCTGCTGCCAATCGGCCGGGGTGATGATCTTCTCGACCTCGATATGCTGATCCAGATCCTTAAGCTCGGTCTTTTTCATGATGATACCGATCACCCGGTCCCTGAAGGCCCTGCGTTCCTTCTGCCAGTCAATGCCAGAGGTCTGGTTGGTCACCGGCACCAGCACGTAAAGGGCGGATTTGCCCTTGGGAGCCAGGGTGGGATCGGTGATGCTGGCATTCTGGATATAGACCGAGGGATCGCTGGACAGAGCCTGGCGGTGGACGATGTCCTCCACGTTGTCCCGGTAATCCTCGGCGAAGATCACGTTATGGTGCGGAATGTCATACAGCTTGTCCAGTCCCAGGTAGAGCATGAAGGTGGAACAGGAATATTCCATTTTTCTGAGCTTTTGGTCGGTGTACTTTCTGCGGTCCTGAGGTGCTATAAGATGGCTCATGGCCCAGGCGAAATCCGGGTTGATGATCACCGCATCGCCCCGCACCTCCTGTCCGTTCTCCAGAAGTATTCCCACGGCCACCCGGTTCTCTATAATGACCCGCCTGACCGGAGTGCTCAGGTGGATCTTTCCCCCGTCTTCGATAACGGCCTTGGCCATGGCCTGGGATATCCTGTTCAGCCCTCCGATGGGATGGTAGATGCCGAAGCGGTGCTCGATGATGGAAAGTATGGTGAAGGTGGCCGGGCACTGCCAGGGCGACATGCCCAGGTACTTGGCCTGGAAGGTCATGGCTATCCGCAGGTGCTCGTGTTTGAAATAGCTGGCCAGCCGGTCATAGACCGAAGCAAAGGGGTCCAGCCGGGGGATGGCCTTGATGAAGCGGGGCTTGAGATAGGAGAGGAAACTGCCGTAAGGCACCTTTAGGCAGGGATAGACCCGGTCGAATTTTTTGCCCTCCTCCTTTTTGAATCTCAGATAATTTTGGCCGTCGCCGGGGAACCTTTTTTCGATCTCCCCGGCCATCTTATCCTCGTCCCCGGATGGGAAAAAATCATCCTTGCCGTCGAAGCGCAGGCGGTACAACGGCTCCAATTTCTTCAGTTCCAGACAATCCTCCATCTTTCGACCGGTCTCCTTGAAGATCTCCTCCAGCACCTCCAGCAGCATCAGAAAGGTCGGCCCGGTGTCAAAAGTGAATTCGCCCAGCTTGATGGGGGCGTTGCGCCCGCCCACCTCCTCCTTCTTTTCGTACATCTCCACCTGGTGTCCCCGGTGGGCCAGCAGCATCCCGGCGGTCAGTCCGCCCGGCCCGGCCCCGATGATGATGATCTTTTTCTTCGGCATTTGACTCCGTTCATTGCAATTTATTATCCGGCATTCTTATGATACATGCTTTTTAAGTCAGGCAATCCTGTCGTTCAGACCATCTTTCTGAATTCCTCGATGAATTCCCTCATATCTCTCATCAGAATCGCATCGGGCTTGCATTTAAGCACCATTCCATCCAGATACATCAGGCTCTTGATTATGGGATACATCCCCGGCTCGAACACCATCCCGGAATTGACCCCCAGCTTGATGGTCTCCATCATTTTGCGGGTCAGGCTGACCTGGCCCACCGTGCTGTCGGTAAAATCGGAATAAAGCGTCAAAAACCTTTCCCGGTAGGCATGGTATGGCTTGCCAGTGATCTCCCTGTCGGCCATTTTATTCAGCCATTCAGCGCACCGGCCATAATCGTAATAACTCAACGCTTCGAAAAAGCCGAAAAGCCCCCGGCGGATCTTTTCCCCGGCCCGGCTGATGGCCCCGGTATCAATAAAATAAAGTTTTCCATCCTTCAGTATGATATTTCCGGGGTGAATGTCCCCGTGAAAGGTGCCAACCCCGAACATATAGAAGCCATGGATATGGAATAAATTCAACAGTTGAGAATACTCCAGCTTCCCTTCGTCCAGCAATTCATCGAAAGTCTTGCCCTCGATGTATTCCGAAACCAGAACGTTGGTGCTGGACAACTCGTGCATGATTTCGGGAAAGGCCAGTCTGGAGAGGTCAAAGCGCTCCCTGTTAGCCTTATAGATATCCCGCAGCACCTGCCCGTGGCGCACCTCGTTCTCCAGGTTCAGTTCGCTTAAGGTGTATTCTTCGATGTGGGACAGGATGCCCACCGGGTCGGCCACTCTGGCCAGTTTGGGATAGAAGAACACGGCCGCTCGCATCAAAGACCTTACGCTTTCCACATCGCGGACGAAACTCTGCTTGAAATCCCCTTTGATCAGCTTTACCGCCACGACCCGTCCATCCCTGAGCTCGGCCCGGTGGACCTGGCCCACCGAGGCAGAGGCGATGGGGTGCTCGTCTATCAAACGGAAACTACCGCGCCATTTGATGTCGGTATGATTCAATAGCAGGCGGTGAAAATCCTCGGCTGGAATCCGGATGTTCTGGCGGTAAAGTGCCGCCAGGTGGCGGCATTTTGCTTCGTCCAGGAAATCTATCCGCAGGGCGAAGGTCTGGCCTATTTTCACCGCCAGCAGCCCCTTTTTCTGGATCTTTTCCAGGTCGGGCAGGCCGGGGCCGTAGATGTCCCGCATCAATTTTATGAACCCAAACCAGTTCATGAATTAGAACATTCCTGTCCTAGCAGTATGGATTGCTTCATTAGAAATTCTCCAGGAGGCTCCCCGCAATGACCCAGGGGAATGCCTCTCCCCCAAAGGGTGAGAGGTTGGAGAGGGATCGGCCCCTATATCAAATTATTCTCGGCAAAGCTGTAATGCCCCAGCCTTCCCACTATGATATGATCCAGCAGCCGGATATCCATGGCCTTGGCCACGCTGACGATGGAATCGGTCAGGGCCTTGTCCTCCGGCGACGGCTGGCAATGCCCGCTGGGGTGGTTGTGCATCAGGATCAGTCCGGCGGCATGGCAGTCCAAAGCTTCCTTGATGACCCGCCGGGGATAGACCGCGGCCTTGTCCACCGTTCCCTGGCTGATAATGCTGTCCTTGATGAACTCGTTCTTGGCGTTGAGATAGAGGCATAAAAAGGCCTCGTGGGGCAGACCGGCCAGCTTGGCCCTGGCAAAATTAAGCACCGCCTGGGGAGATGAGAGCACGTCCCTTGATGACATCTCGTTGGTCATATAATACTCGGTCAGCGCCTTGCTTAGCTTGATAAGTATGCCCGGGCCTTGCTTGATCCCCTTGAAATTTCCCAGCTCCACAAGCGAAGCGTCCAGCACCTTGGCCAGGCTGCCGAAATGCTTGATCAACTCCTTGGCCAGGGGTTTCAGATCGCGCCGGGGCAGGGCATAGGTCAGCAGCAACTCCAGCAGTTCATAATCGTGCAATCCCTCTCCGCCTGTTTTGCGGAATTTTTCCTTCAGCCTCTGACGGTGGCCGGCAGTTAGTTCCCTGTTATCCATTTGACACCTGCTAAATTTTCATGACCAGATCGCTGATGGGAAAACCCTCCGATGATGCAAATCGGCTTGCATATTTGCCGGGTTTGTTATACAATGTTTCCGAACCATCTTTTCCGAGGAGGTCTATGGAAAACTACACCATTCTGGTGGTGGAGGATGAGGCCAACATGGCCCGGCTGCTGGAATTTCAACTGCGGAAGGCCGGCTATCAGGTGATCCAGGCCCGCGACGGCCAGGACGGCCTGCAGGTGGCCCGGGAGAAACCGGTGGACCTGATCCTGACCGACATCATGATGCCCATGATGGACGGCTACGAACTGTGCCGGGCCATCAAGAAAAGCCCCGACCTGAAGCACCTCCCGGTGCTGATGCTCTCGGCCAAGATAGACCGGGCCAGCATCATCCATGGTTATGCGGTGGGCGCCGCCCGTTATCTGACCAAGCCCCTCAAGCGGGAGGAGCTTTACAAGGGCATCGACCTGCGGCTGAAATACGCCTCCAAGGCCCGGTCCATGCTGGCCCGCAAAGCCAAGGAGTGGTCCGGCAAACTGTCGGTGGTCAACATATTCAAACTGCTGGAATTGTTCTCCGTCGGAGGCTGGACCGGCCGCATAGAAATAATCAATATCGAAGGACAGCACGGCTGCCTGCACCTGAACCAGGGGGCCATCGAGCACTGCAGCCTGGAGGGGCAGATCAATATGTTCAACATATTCGTGGTGCTGTCGTGGGAGCAGGGCTCCTTTGAGGCCACCCGCTATTGATCCCCTCCCGGTGCGCCGCTGTCCGCTCTGGGTAAAGTTACCTTGCCAGGGCTTTCTGTCTTAAGCCCTCGGGAAATTTTTCTATGGCGTACCTCAATGCCGTCCGCGGCATTTCCTTTTTATTCTCGATCACGTAGCCAAAGACCTCGCGTTGGTGATAATCCCCGGCCACCTTCAGCATCCAGCCGTAGCCCTTCTGCACCAGATCCGCTTTATCCGGCAAAAGGATGTCAGCCGTCTTGAAGGCCTCTTTAAGGAAAACTCCCCGGCGCAAACCGTAGATCAGAGCCACGCCCGAGGCCCGGCGCATCCACCACTTGGGCGATCCGGCCCACTTTAGGACCCGGGGGGCATACTCCGGATGATGATATAGAAAATATCCCAAGGCATGGGTACAGAGATCGTCCACCCCGCCCCAATCCGGGGCGTATTTTTTTAGCCATTTTTCGTACCGGGAGAAATCGCCGGGCTGGTATCTCTTCCTTGATCGGTAAGCCCAGTCGAAGGCAATGGTCCGCTCCTCGCTGAGGCCGGATCCCAGCAGGTGGCCGCATAGTTTGAAAATATCGTCCCTGGGCCGGTCCTTGATGGCGGCGTAATATTTTTGGGAGATCTTTCGGACCGCCGGGGTCCTGACCCCGTAAAGTTTGATCCCCTCCTTGAAAAAGGCCTGGATCGCCCGGCGGTATCTTTCATCGCTGCCGGCTTTCAGTTCCTTTCGCATCCCCGTTACCAGTCTTTTCATTTCCCATCCCCGGCGCCGATCACCCGGCTGATCATTTTGCCATCGCCATTGTACAGATCGGTGGACATAAGATTGGTGGCCGGGTCAAGGTAATTCACCCTGCGGGAATAGCCTTTCCGGGCGGCGAACTCCGGCCGGTAAAAGTGCTCCACCCGGCTGGTGCTGCCGCCGGAGTACGGCAGGTGGTAATAGTTTATTATCTTGTAGCAGCCGGTCCTGCGGCTGTAGGGTTCGGCAAGGAATATCCGGGTCTCCTTGATTTTCCTCTTCAAATCGAAGAGATCGTTTATGTAGAGACATTTGTCCCCGTGCGCCGGGTCGCCCCGATAGGAGATGCTGATGGTCCTTCCGCCGTAGATGTTGTCCCGGTCGATGACCCTGACCCGGCTGTTGGGCAGGCGGCTTCCGGCCAGCATCAGGGAAGATATGAAGACCAGCCCCAGCAGGAAATGCAGGTAAAAGAAAGGCGGCCGTATCTTGTGTTTTATGATCCTCACGCCTGCCACCGGTGCCTTTCCAGGTCCACCCGGCCGTAAAGATCGAACTCCACCCCTTCGCTCTCCAGCCTGGCCCGCTGTTCCTCGCAGCCCTGGCCGGGCTTTAATGAGATCATCCCCTGGCCGTTTATCACCCGGTGCCAGGGAAGCTTTTCCTTGCCCGAGCTGGAATGGAGCAGCCAGATCACCGCCCTTGCCCCCCGGGGGTTGCCGGCCAGGGCTGCGATCTGCCCGTAGGTGGCCACCTTGCCGCACGGGATGCGTTTGATGACGGAGATTATTTGGGAGGAGAATGTCATGTGATTATCCTTTTGTAGGGGCAGGTTTAAAACCTGCCCCTACAAAATTTTATTCTCTTAACAAATGTTGTTATCTGGTATAACCTAAAAGCGGCGACCGGATCAATTCCAATCGCCGCTTATTTATTTTTCTTAATCTTTTTTCGCGTTCCTGTCAATTATCTGGGTGAAATACTTCATGAACTCTATCGGCAGGGGGAAGATGATGGTGGAATTCTTCTCCACCGCGATCTCGGTCAGGGTCTGCAGGTAGCGCAGCTGCACGGTAACCGGCTCGGTGGCCATCACCGTGGCGGCGTCCCTCAGCTTGCTGGAGGCCTGGAACTCGCCGTCGGCGTGGATCACCTTGGCCCGGCGCTCGCGCTCGGCTTCGGCCTGCTTGGCCATGGCCCGCCTCATGCCCTCCGGCAGGTCCACATCCTTGACCTCCACCGCTGACACTTTGATGCCCCAGGGGTCGGTCCGCTCGTCGATCACCTTCTGCAGGGTCTGGTTGATCTTCTCCCGGTTGGAGAGCAGGTCGTCCAGCTCGTGTTCGCCCAGGATGGAGCGCAGGGTGGTCTGGCCCATCTGGCTGGTGGCGTACATGTAGTCCTCCACTGCAATGATGGCCTTGTCCGGCATGAACACCTGGAAGTACATCACGGCGTTGACCTTAACCGAGACGTTGTCCTTGGTGATCACCTCCTGGGCCGGCACGTCCAGGGCGATGGTGCGCAGGGTGACCTTGACCATCTTTTCGAACAGCGGGATCAGGATGATCAGTCCCGGACCCCGGGTGCCCACGTAGCGGCCCAGCCGGAAGACCACGCCCCGCTCGTATTCCCGCAGGATCTTGAAGGTGTTGAGCAGGATGAACAGGATAAAGATGATCAGAACTATGGTACCGGTCATGGCTTTTCTCCTTTATAAATGTTGATTATTTTAAGCGTTTAGCGTAAAGCGCTTAGCGTTAAGGTTCTTTTTGTCTCAGACCAACGATCATTTTCCAAAGCATTCTTCCGACTTCCTGCGATAGAGAATATAAACTTGTAAAACCCTTTTCCTTTAAATAGCCTATATCCTTCGAAAGCATCAATTGTGTCTGTAGTTCTGCCAGCGATCCGTTTGCCGTATAAAGAAATTGGATATATTCCTTGCGGTTTTTACGCGCATACCCCTCGGCAATATTTGAGGGAATCGAAACCGAACACCTCCTGATCTGGGAGGTCAGACCGAAATTTTCCTGACTGGGAAACTCTTTGGATATTTTATAAACCTCAACACATAATTTGTATGACTTTTGCCAAACGATAAGGTCGGTAAAGCTTTTAGTATTATACATGCATTTCTCCGTTCCCTATCCCCTATTCGCTATACGCTTTCCGCTACTCGCTCTTTATGACCTTCAATTTCATCCCCTTCACTTCCACCACTTTTATCTTTGCCCCCTGCGCGATCTCAGCATCCGACCAGGCATTCCAGTGTGTTCCTTCCACAAATACGCTGCCGCCGTCCTTGTTGACAACCGTCCGGGCATCGCCCTCCCGGCCCAGCAGGCCCTTGTCACCGGAGAACGGCCTGGTCCTTAGTGTTCTAATCGAGAGCCAGACCCCGATGATGAAGAAGGCCGCCGTCACCAGCACCACCGGAACGATCACCTGCAGGGAGACCCTCATGGCCGGGTCCGGGGTCTGGAAAAGCATCACCGATCCCAAAAACATGGCAACTATACCTCCTATGCTAAGTATTCCGTGCGAGGCTATCTTGACATCCAGGATGAACAGCACAATGGCCAGAATTATCAGCAGCATCCCGGCGTAATTGACCGGCAGGGTCTGGAACGAGAAGAAGGCCAGTATCAGGGAGATGGCCCCCACCACCCCGGGAAAGATGGCCCCGGGGTTGGAGAACTCAAAATACAGCCCCAGCAGGCCGGCCATGAACAGAATGTAGGCGATATTTGGATTGGAGATGATGGACAGGATCCTGTCCCGCCAGTTCATCTCCACCGGGACCTTTTCCGCTCCTTTGGTGTGAAGAACCACCGTATCCTGGCCCATCACCACCTGCCTGCCTTCCAATGAATCCAGCAGCGCTTCGGTATCGTCGGCGATCAGGTCTATGACCTTTCGCTTGAGGGCCTCCGTCTCGGACAGCGAAACGCTGTGACGGACCGCCGAGTCGGCCCAGGCGATGTTGCGGCCCCGCTTCTGGGCGATGGAGCGGATGTAGGCCGCGGCGTCGTTGGTCACCTTGCCGGACATGGTGCTGTCCATCTGCCCGGTGCCGACGGACACCGGGTGGGCCGCCCCAATGCTGCTGCCCGGCGACATGGCCGCCACCTGTGAGGCCATCGTGATGAAGGCCCCGGCCGAGGCCGCCCGTGATCCCTGGGGAGCCACGAACACCACCACCGGAACCTCGGAGGCCATGATGGCCTTGATCACCTGGCGCATGGACTGGTCCAGCCCTCCGGGGGTGTCCATCTCTATGATCAGGCATTCCGCCTTTTCGGTTTGGGCCTTTTCTATGGTTTGCACCATGAAACGGGCCGAGGCCGGGCTGATGGCGTCCTCCACCCGGATGATCATCACCTGGGAGGCCTGGGCAATGCCCGTAACAATGGACAACAAAATTAGAACGCAGGCAAACTTCTTCATATCATCTCCTTTAACTACAGTATGCCGCATACAGTATACTGTATACCGGGAACGCTAGTACTGAAAATGCTTGATCTTTTCGCCCTTCTGCCCGATGTCGGTCATGCTTTCGATCCCGATCTCCAGGTGCAGCTTGCTGAATCTTTTGGTCACCTCCCGATCGCTCTTCTCGGTCTTGATCCCGTGGGGCACCATGGGAATGTCCGACACCATCAGCAGGGCGCCCCGGGCGATCTGGTTGGCGTGGCCCACGATGAACAGGGTGGCGGTCTCCATGTCGATGCCGATGGCGGTCAGCTTCCGCAAATACCTCTTGAATTCGGCGTCCCATTCCCACACCCGGCGGTTGGTGGTGTAGATCACCCCGGTGCGGTAGTCCAGCTTCCGCTGTTTGAGCTTGTCGGAGACGAATTTGTGCAGTTTGAAAGACGGCAGGGCCGGCACCTCATGCGGCAGGTAATCGTTGCTGGTCCCCTCGCCCCGGATGGCCCCGATGGGCAGGATGAAATGCCCCAGCTCGGTGGTCTTTTTAAGCCCGCCGCATTTTCCCAGGAACAGCACCCCCTTGGGATGGCGGGCCACCAGCAGGTCCATCACTGTGGCGATGTTGGGGCTGCCCATGCCGAAATTCACTATCGACAAGCCGGCCGTGTTGGTGGCGGCCTGCATGGGGCGCCCCAGTCCCTTGATCTCGCAGTTGAACCGCTCGGCGAAGCTCTGGATGTAGTCGTCGAAATTGGTGAGCAGTATATAGTCGCCGAATTCGTTCAGCTCCATGCCGGTGTAGCGGGGCAGCCAGTTCTTGGCAATGTCCAGTTTTGTTTTCATAAATTCACGCCTTTCGTTGTAAATATATTACTGTAAATCATATCCAATATCAAGTGTAAAGTTACAAATAAAATCAGT
This sequence comes from Candidatus Edwardsbacteria bacterium, assembly GCA_031082425.1. NCBI lineage: Bacteria > Candidatus Edwardsiibacteriota > Candidatus Edwardsiibacteriota bacterium. Next base: position 155,357 of record JAVHLB010000007.1, read on the forward strand.
CCTGGCCAACAGAAAGCCCCATATCATAACTGATACGGGGCTTTGACGGTCCGGAAGGCTCTATTTGGTTATTCCCCGGGCCGAGCTTTCGATGAACTCCACGATGTGCCTGATCTCCGGGGACATCGGCAGGCTTTCTTTGATGCGGCTCAGGGCCTGGGTGGTGTTCAACTTGGAGCGGAAGATAAGGCGGTAGGCTTTCTCTATCTGGTCCCGTTGCTCCTGGCTGAAGCCGCGGCGGGCCAGGCCGACCGAGTTAAGCCCGTACATGCCCAGGGGATTGCCGAAGGCCTTGGTGTAGGGCAGCACGTCCTTCTGGACGGCGGAGGAACCCCCGATCATGCAGTAGCAGCCCACCCGGGAGAACTGGTGCACGGGGGTCAGTCCGCCGATGATGGCGAAATCCTCCACCGTCACATGGCCGGCCAGGGTGGCGGAGTTGGCCAGGATGACATTGTTTCCCACCGTGCATTCGTGGGCGATGTGGCAGTAGGCCATCAGGAAACAGTTGTCCCCCACCAGGGTGACATCCCCCTCGTCGGTGGAGAGATTGATGGTGACATATTCACGGATCACGGTATTCTGGCCTATCTTTACCGTGGTCCGGCCGCCCTTGAACTTGAGGTCCTGGGGGTCGCCGCCCAAAGAGGCCCCGTGCCACACCCGGCAGCCCTGGCCCAGCTCGGTCCAGCGGTGGATGGCCACCGAGGAGCCGATGATACAGTTGTCGCCGATGACGCATTCCGGCCCGATGATGCTGTGGGGGCCGACCTCCACTTCGCTGCCTATCTTGGCCGACGGGTCTATGATTGCAGTGGGATGGATTTTAATGGACATGTTCTAAATGATATAAAAGTTGTAATTATTGTAAAGAGTGAAAAGACGGTGAAAGATAAAATAATTATATGTCAGGTTTGTTTATGGCACAGCTTACATATCGATAATAAATTTACGGCAGGGCTGACACATATTTGCCCCAACTTTGGGTCTTCCGAACCCTGCAAATTCGCCCAATTTAATGCTGCCTATGGCCCAAAGCCCAAGCAACAAACTTTTTTCTTCCGGCAGCCATTTCAACTTATATCTGTCTCCATATATGTAACCCCTGACCATTTCTGCCTTGCAATAAGGGCATTTCATTTCGATCTAGTCCCCCAAATAATCATTTAAAAGAAGCACAATATTAAGTGTTCGCTGTGGGAATTGTCTTGTTTGGCATGTTGGCAAATATGGTTTTAAAAGATTTTATTTGTTTGAACGTTTTAAACGCCTCAAACTTTTTAAACCGTCGTTACCTATCCACGATCGCCGCGGTCATTTCGGCCTCGCACACCACCTGGCCGTCCACCAGGGCCTGGCCCTCCATCTTGCAGATCCCCCGCTTGAACGAGACCATCTTAAGCTCGAACCTCAGCTGGTCGCCCGGCACCACCGGCTTGCGGAAGCGCACCTTATCTATGGCGGCGAAGTACAGCAGTTTCTGGTGGTAGTTCTCCACCGAATGCAGGATCATGAACGCCCCGGTCTGGGCCAGGGCCTCGATGATCAGCACCCCCGGGAAAACCGGCCGGTCGGGAAAATGGCCGGGGAAGAACGGCTCGTTGATGGTGACGTTCTTGATCCCCACCACCCGTTTGCCCTCCTCCAGGTCTATGATCCGATCCACCATCAGGAAGGGGTAGCGGTGGGGCAGCATTCCGGCGATGGCGTTGATGTCGAACACCGGGCCTTTCTTCTGTTTCTCCGTCTCGTCGTAGACCTTCTTGATCTCCCGGACCAGTTTGACGTTGGAGCGGTGTCCCGATTTGATGGAGATCACGTGCCCCTTGATGGGCATGCCCAGCAGGGTCAGGTCGCCCAGCAGGTCCAGTATCTTGTGCCGCACGAACTCGTCGGGGTAGCGCAGCGGCTCCTTGTTCTCTATGCCCTGCTCGCCTATCACCACCGCCGAATCCAGGCTGCCGCCCTTGATCAGCCCCTGGGACCGGAGCATCTCCACGTCCCGGGCCAGGCAGAAGGTCCGGGCGTCGGCCAGCTCCTTGTCGAACACTTCCCCGTCGATGGCGAAGGAGGCGTACTGGCTGCGCAGCAGATGGTGGTCGAAGTCTATGGTGAAGCTTATCCGGAAGTCCTTGGCCGGGTTGGCCACCAGCTGGACCTCGTCGTCGGCGATGGATACCATCCGGGGCAGTTCGAAATATTTTCGGGGGGCGTCCTGTTCCACCGTCCCGGCCTGCTTCAGGATATCCAGGAAGGGACGGGAAGAGCCGTCCCCGATGGGCGGCTCGTTGTTGTCCATCTCCACCCGGAGGTTGTCTATCTCCAGCGAGGCCACCGCCGCCAGGACATGCTCCACGGTGTGGACCTTGACCAGCTGGCCGTCCACGTCCTTCCCCAGGGTGGTGCCCCGGGCGGTCTCCACCACGTAGTCGATCAGGGCCGGGATCTCCGGAGCCTGGGGCAGGTCGCTGCGGATGAACTTAATCCCGCTGTCCGCCGGGGCCGGCTTGAAGGTGATCTTGGTGACGTTCCCGGTATGGACCCCCACCCCGGAAAAGCTGACCTCGCCCACTATGGTCTTCTGCAGTTTGGCCATGGTATATTTCCTTATAACGATAAAAATGCTATGGTGTTATCGGGTAATGATACCTTAAAAGAAAAATATTGTCAAATGGTTTTAGGGAACCCATGGGATGCTGATCAACGCTGATTTAAATGATCTTGTCATCGCGAGAAAGCTTTTGCCGATGACTGCGAAGCGATCCAGGCTTCATTGACCACAAAGAGCACAAAAACCACAGAGATATTCCATTACCGCACTTGCCCGGCCCTCATCTTCTCTAATATTATGAGGAGTGGAAAAGGGGTGACTGTCGCTTTGTGTTAACGTCAGGCTTGACAAACCGGGCCGGAAATATTATAATGAATGCGAATTATTCGCATTATAAAAATAAATGAAAAACCAAACCAAAACCAGCAAGGCCCAGCGCAGCATCCTGGATATTCTGGAACGGGCCAAGGGGAAGCACCTGCGGGCCGAGGAGATCTGGCAGACCCTGCGGTCGCAGGGCCGCAACATCCACCTCTCCACCGTCTACCGCTCCCTGCAGGCCCTGACCGCCTCCGGGCTGGTCAAGCGCAATTACCTGCAGGAGAACCACGCCCATTACGAAATGGCCGGCACCCCGGGGATACATTTGGTCTGCAGCGGCTGCGGGCAGGTCCAGGAGATCGGAACGGTAAAGGATGACAGCATCCTGAACGCCGTGGAAAAACAGTTGAAGGACAAGTTCACCGTGGTCGACTGGCAGATGCAGCTTACCGGGCGCTGCGCCAAATGCCTCGACAAGGGTCGGAACGGAGCCGCTCATGGCCATTGAGAGCATTATCAGATCGGACAGATCCTGCGGTCATTGCTGCACCAAGCTGGTGAAGCTGGGCGTGGCCTTCGGCCAGAACCGGATACTGGAGGATGTCAACCTGCACGTCCACTGCGGACAGTTCACCGCCGTGATCGGGCCCAACGGGGCCGGCAAGACCACCCTGCTCAAGGCCATCCTGGGCGAGGTGCCGCACACCGGCCATGTGCATTTCATCGATTCCGCCGGACAGCGCCCCGACCGGCCCCTTCTGGGCTACGTCCCCCAGAAGCTGGAATTCGACGCCACCGCCCCGGTCAGCGTCGGGGACCTTTTTGCCGGGGCCGCCGGCCGCCGGCCGGTGTGGCTGGGCATCGGAGGCAACGGCCGTTCCCGGGCCAGGGAGGTTCTGGACACGGTGCAGGCCGGGCACCTGCTGGACCGCAAGCTGGGGCAGCTCTCTGGAGGGGAGCTGCAGCGGGTGCTGCTGGCCATGGCCATCACCCCGGTGCCCAACCTGCTGCTGCTGGACGAACCGGTGTCGGGGGTGGACCTGGCCGGCATCGAGCTGTTCTACCAGATGGTCTCCCAGCTGCGGCGGAACTATCACCTGTCGATCATCCTGGTATCCCACGACCTGGCCACGGTGGCGCAGTTCGCCGACCGGATAGTCTTTTTGAACCGCACCGTCATCGCCGATGGCACGCCCCGGGAAGTGCTTTCCAACCAAGCGGTCCGGCAGGCCTTTGCCCTGCCGCCGGAGCTGGCCCTGAGCTTTTCCGAGATACCCCCGGAGCATAAGAACGGCCGGGGATGCATCAGCTGCAAGCTGGAGAAAAGCCCATGAACCTGTGGTACTGGCTGACCGGACTGCTGCCCTTCGACTGGCTCAGCTTCGCCTTCATGAAGCAGGCCCTGCTGGCGGTGATCCTGGTATCGTACCTGTTCGGCCTGCTGGGCTCGCAGGTCATCAACCAGCAGATGGCCTTTTTCTCCGACGCCATCGGCCATGCCGCCCTGACCGGCATCGCCCTGGGCGCCATCATGGGACTGGCCGACCCCACCTGGGCCATGGTGATCTTCTCCGGACTGCTGGCCCTGGCCATCTCCTGGCTGAGGCGCTTCAGCCTGACCTCGGCCGATACCGTCATCGGCCTGTTCATGGCCTTTGCCGTGGCCCTGGGAATAATGATCCTGTCGCGGGGCGGCGGGTTCGCCAGGTACTCCGGTTACCTGGTGGGCGACATCCTCAGCATCACTCCGGCCGAGATACGGAACCTGCTGGTATTGATACTGGCGGTGACGGTCCTCTGGATACTGTATTTCAACCAGCTGATGCTGATCAGCCTGAACCCCTCGCTGGCTAAAAGCCGGGGAATAAAGGTATGGCTGATAGAGGCCATGTTCTCCCTGGTGGTGGCGGTGGTGGTCACCGTATCCATCAAGTGGGTGGGCCTGCTGGTGATAAACTCCATGCTGATACTGCCGGCCGCCGCCGCCCGCAACATCTCGGGCAACACCCGGCAGTATGTCTGGTGGTCCATCGCCATCAGCCTGGCCTCCGGCGTAGCGGGGCTGATCGCCTCCTATTACCTGTCCACCGCCACCGGGGCCACCATCGTGCTGGTATCCATGGGGATCTTCGTGATCACCCTGGGTTTTAAAAAACTGATCCGCTAAACATAAATTTGATAATCAAAGGGAGACGCCCGATGCGGAGATTTGCTTTATTCTCATTAACCTTGGTCCTTTTGATCCTTATGTCTTCCGCTGCTTTGCTGGCTCAAAGCAGGACCTGCGCCGCCTGCGGCAAATCGATCACCAAGGATTTTCTGGAATACAACGGCCAGCCCTACTGCTCCCAGAAATGCTTTGAGGCGGCCCTGCCCAAATGCTCGGTCTGCGGGAAGTCGGTGGGCGAAGGGACCAAGCAGGGCGAGTTCTTGAAGGTCAACGGGAAAATATTCTGCTCGGATAAATGCTTTGAGAGATCCCTGCCCAAATGCGCCGCCTGTGGGAAGCCGGCCAAAAAACAGCTTCGTTCGGCCGATGATACATCGAAGGTTTATTGTTCCCCGGAATGCTATCAGACCTCTTTGCCAAAATGCGAGCTGTGTCAAAAACCGCTGAACAGCTGGAAGGAGATGTCCGGTCATATATACTGCAAGGATTGCGCCGACCTGCCCAGTTGCCTCGATTGCCGTCTGCCGGGAGCATCCATAGAGTTGACCGACGGCCGCCATATATGTCAAGCCTGCAAAAAAGAGGCGGTGATTTCCCGGGACCAGGGCCAAAAGCTTTTCGAAAAAGTACGGGCCGACATCGAAAAACACCTGGGGCTCAGCACCGACCACCGGATAACCTTCCAGTTGGTGGATGCCCAGGAACTGGGCCGGATCACCGGGGTCAAGGTCTTTTCCGAACAGGGCCTGTACAGCCACAAATGGAAGACCTATCAGACGGCCAAGACCAAGGTGCCGGACAGCGACACTTTCGTGGTCTATATTCTCTCCTATCTGACCCCCAAATACTTCTATAATATCGCCGCCCATGAACTGGCCCACGACATCCACGACGCCAGATTCCCCTACGCCAAGGGCAAAGAACAGGAGGAGGGCTTTGCCGAGTATGTCTCCTCCCTGATGAACGCCTATTGGGGCAACGATAGTTTGAATGCCGAAAAGCTGCAGAACCAGGAAAAGATATACGCCCAGGGATATCTGAAATTTTTACAGATCGCCGAGAAGAACGGTTTGCCTGATGTTCTGGCCTACATGGAGAAACAGAACCGAGCGACCAAACCCAAAACGATCAAGAAAAAGACCAAATGACAGGCAAATTCAAAATACCCCTGCCGGTCTTGATATTCGGTCTGGTTTCATTGCCCCTGGTTTCGGGCTGCAAGCCCGAGCCGCGCCAGATCCGGCGCTTGCCCCATGACTACGTGAAATACAAATTATCCAAGTACGATTCGCTGGAATACTTTAACATCTCCCCCGATGGCAGCAGGTTCATGGCCCTGTATAAGATCAAGGACCAGTGGTTCGCCCAGGTCAACGAAAGGGTCTTTGAGGATTTTCAGGGAACCCTGCTGGACAGCTTTTCCAGCAAGCCCAAATACAGCTTCAGCCCCGGGGGCTCCAGGGTGGGACTGGTCTATCAAAAGGAGAATCGATATCTCTTCCGGGCGGCCAATGGTGCTGCCGGCCGGGCAAATATACCGCCGGCCGACACCCTGCCCCGCTGGTTCGTCCAGATAAACCAGAATATCTACGGCGGATTTGACGGCGACCATATGCCGGTGATAAAATATTCGCCGGACGGCTCGGTGTTCGGCTTCGTTTATAAGAACCGCGGCCTTTATTATATCCGATTGAACGAGGCGGTCTTCGGTCCTTATCAGATGGCCGATCTTAGCATCACCGGCGACGGGCGGATCACCATCGCCCGGGTTGAAAAAGGCTACGCCTACCTGGAGGAGATAGAAAAAATCCCCAATCCCAAACAAAGATGATATTATGCTGCTTACCTTATCCGAATTGAAGAACGGCGAGGCCGCCCGGATCGAATCCGTCTCGGGCGGACACGGCCTCCAAGCCAGGTTGGAGAGGCTGGGGATTCGCCCCGGACTGAGGGTGACCAAGGTCTCGGACTTCGGCCCGGTGGTCATATCCTCCGCCAACGGACAGGTGGCCCTGGGAAAGGGCATGGCCCGGCACGTGAACGTGAAGGTCGACGATTTCAAGGTCCTGCTGTTCGGCAACCCCAATGTGGGAAAGAGCGTGGTCTTCTCCCGGCTGACCGGCCTGGGGGCCGTCTCCTCCAATTATGCCGGGACCACGGTGGAATTCTCCAAGGGGGCCGTCTGGGCCGAGGGCAAAAGAATGGAGCTGATCGACGTGCCGGGGGCCTACACCCTGGAGGCCACCTGCAGCGCCGAGGAGGTGGCCAGCGATTTCTGCACCCGGGACCAGGCCGACCTGATAATCAATGTGGTGGACGCCACCAATCTGGAGCGCAACCTGTATCTGACCCTCCAGCTGCTGGAGAAGAAGATACCATTGATCGTGGTGCTCAACAAATGGGATATCGCCCGCCACAAGGGCATCAACATCAACTTCCAGGAGCTGGCCCAACGTCTGGGGGTCAGGGTCATCCCGGTGGTGGCGGTGACCGGCGAAGGCTTGAAACAGGTGATGTCGGCGGTGGCCGTAGCAGGACGGGGGGAGATAAAACCTTCGGAATTCAAACCCATCGACCACCAGGAGCGCTGGCATATCATCGGGCACATCAGCCAGGAGGTGCAGCAGATAACCCACAAGCATCCCAGCCTGCTGGAGAAACTGGAGGACGCCAGCGTCCGGCCGCTTTCCGGGGTGCTGATCGCCCTAGGGCTGATGGGGCTTTCCTTTACGGTCATCAGATTGCTGGGCGAGGGGCTGATAAAATACCTGCTGGATCCCTTCTTTATAAACCTCTACGGCCCGCTGGTGCAAAAGCTGGTGGCCTTTATTCCCTGGCCGGTGATCCGCCATCTGCTGGCCGGACAGACCCCCGAGTTCATGGAGTCATTCGGGGCGCTGACCACCGGGGTCTACATACCCCTGGCCATAGTCCTGCCCTACATCGTCTCCTTCTACCTGGTGCTGGGAGTGCTGGAGGACATCGGTTACCTGCCGCGCCTGGCGGTGCTGCTGGACCGGACCATGCACCGCCTGGGCCTGCATGGCTACGCCGCCCTGCCGCTGGTGCTGAGCTGCGGCTGCAAGGTTCCGGGGGTGCTGGCTTTAAGAGTGCTGGAGTCGCGGCGGGAGAAGATCCTGGCCCTGACCCTGTTATTGATGGCCGCCCCCTGCCTGCCGCAGTCGGCCATGATGGTCTCCCTGCTGTCGGGCTTCGGGATCGGCTACGTGCTCCTGGCCTTTGGCGTTTTGATCGCGGTGGCGGTGGTCAACAGCCTGTTCTTGAACCGCATCTTGAAGGGCCAGTCCCCCGAGATCATCATGGAGATTCCCTCCTACCAGCTGCCCCACGCCGGAACCCTTGTCCGGAAGACCTGGCTGAGGGTCAAGAGCTTTTTGCTGGAGGCCACCCCGCTGATAGTGCTGGGAGTGCTGGCGGTGAATATCCTGGAGATGCTGGGGGCGATAAGATTGCTGGGCCGCCTGGCCAGTCCCCTGGTGGTGAATGTTCTGGGCCTGCCCCGGGAGGCGGTCAGCGTCATCCTGTTCGGATTTTTGCGCAAGGACATCTCCATCGCCCTGTTGGCGCCACTGAGCCTGTCGCCCAAGCAGGCGGTGATCGCCTCGGTGTTCCTGGTGCTGTATCTGCCGTGCATGGCCACATTCTTCGTGGCTTTCAGGGAGATCGGCTGGCGGGGGATCGCCCGGGTGCTGGCATTGACCCTGGGCTGGGCGGTGGCGGTGGGTTTTTTGATGAATCTGGTCTGGGTGTAAAATCAACCGGTTTTGTTTGGTGATCTTGTTGCAGGGGTGAGGTGGCCTCCGGCCCTATCGCATGTAAAATCAAGTTTGGTTTTAACCCGCCCCGAATCAAAATGGTTGGGTCCGTCCAAAATAAAAAAGCCGTGGCACTTGAGCCACGGCTTTTTGTGTGCATGAACTAGATGTTTTCGGCGAAGAATATCTCCGCCATCTCCTTCAGCAGTTTCTTCTTGATGTTCACCTTATCACGGGCCCTCAGCTTGCTGGTGCTCCGGCCGAAGATGTAATCATCTATGTTGAAATCCCGCAGCAGCATCTTGGTGTGAAAGATGTTCTCGTGGTAGACATTGGTGTCTATCAGCTGGTAGTCCTTGTTGACATCCTTGTAGAGGTAATTCTGGATGGAATTTATCTTGTGGTCTATGAAATATTTCCGTCCACTGAGGTCCCTGGTGAATCCCCGCACCCGGTAGTCGATCACCGCGATATCGGAATAGAAGGCGTCCAGCAGATAGTTCAGGGCCTTCAGCGGCGAGATCACCCCGCAGGTGGAGACGTCGATGTCGGCCCGGAAGGTGCTGATGCCGTTTTGGGGGTGGCTCTCGGGATAGGTATGAACGGTGATGTGGCTCTTGTCCAGATGGCCCACCACCGTTTCCGACTGGATATTCTCGGCCGGGGCATCGGGAAAATCGGGGTGGTCCAGCTGCAGGTGTTGTTCCGAGATCAGCATGGTGACGCTGGCGCCCTGCGGATCGTAATCCTGCTGGGCGATGTTCAGCACCTTGGCCCCGATGATGGAGGCCACCTCCTTGAGGATCTTGGTCAGCCGGGCGGCGTTGTATTCCTCGTCGATGTACTTGATGTAGTCCTCGCTGTACTTGAGCCCCTTGGCATGGCAGATATCGTACATGTTAAAACTGAGGGTCTTGGTCAGATTGTTGAACCCGTAAAGTTTAAGTTTTTTGATGGGCTTGACCTCGACCTTGGTATCCTTGGCCCGGAAGATATTTCTTTCCTTGTATTTCACCATCTCTTTAACCCCTGATTAAAAAATGAATTCATAAACGGATACATTATAGAACTAATCGAGCTTAATATCAATAGATAATTTTGAAATACTTGGGATATTACGACAAGGGATAGCCGGATTTATGGCAAAACATCCATCCCCTCGCCAGATGTCACTGAGCGCCAGACCGATCTCATCCCAGGTCAGGCTGAAGCATTTGGGAAGGATGATGACCGGATTCAGGCCGTCAGGCCCTGAGCTTTTCCTCCAGCTCCCGGCAATAATCCAGCAGATTCCTGCGATCCATCTTCCGGCAAAGCTCTTGGGCCTTGGCCAGTACCGGGCCTGCCTGCCGATGTTTTCCGGATGCCAGCCAGGCCTCGGCCAGGTGGATCAGGTATTCGCAGAAGTACCACTGGTCGCCGCTCTGTTCCCCCAGCTCCACTGCCTTCAGGTTCTCCTGCAGTGATTCCTCTTTCCGGCCCAAGGACAGCAGGGCCTGGCCCAGCTTGGAGCGGGCCTCGGCCTCGTTGCCCAGGTCGCCCATCTCTTGGGCGATCCCCAGCTGCTGCCGGAAACATCTCAGGGCTGATTGATGATCCCCTGTCTGCAGATGCGACTGACCCAGGTTGCCCAGGGTGTACATCTGCCCCTTCCGGTCGCCCAGGGAACGGGCTAACTCCAGGCGCTGGGAGTAGAATTCCCGGGCCTTGGGATGGTCGCCCAATTCCAGATGGGTATTGCCCAGGTTGCCCAAGGCGATCCCTATGCTCCGCCGGTCGCCCAGCTTTTGGGCGGCCTCCAGCAGCGAGGCGTAGCATTCTAGGGCCGGCCCGTATTCCAGCCTGGCCGAATAGATGGTGCCGATGTTGTTCAGGGCCGCCATGCCAGACCAGCGGTCGCCCATTTCGGCCGAAAGGCCCAGGGCCCGACGGAAATATTCCAGGGCCTGGTCGATCCTGCCCTGGCTGCGCAGGATGTTTCCCAGGTTGTTGTAGGCCGTTCTTAGGAATTTCTTCAGCCCGGTCCGCTGGGCTATCTCCTTGAGCTTAAGGTAGCTATCCCCGGCCTGCTCGAACCGCCCGGCCGCCTTATGCAGGTTGCCCAGGTTGCTCCAGGCCTGGGCCAGCAGCAGCTGACTGCCATCCTTTTCGGCCAGCTCTAGCTGTTCGCGGTAATGCTCCAGGGCCCGGGCGTAGTCTCCGGTGAATTCGCAGACCTGCCCCAGCACCTCCAGAGCATCCACCAGGCCGGACGCCAGGCCCAGCTTCCGGAAGGCCTGATAGGCCCCATCGGCCAGGGCCCGGGCCTGATCATAGCGTCCCTGGTGGACCAGGAGAGACGACAGCTGGTGGCGGACCTGGGCGGCCAAGGCCGGGTCGGCCCAGGTTTCCGAAACCTCGACGTTCCGGACCATGATGGCCTCGGCCCGTTCCCACTGGCCGTTAAGCTGGAGGATGCCGGCCTGGGCCGACAGCACCGAAAAGGGATAGTAGCGGACCGGATCGCCGCCCCAGGTCCACCATTGGCGGAGGGGATATTTATGCCGTATGGTTCTTGGAATCATGATGCTTTTAAAGATATCACGGAAGGAAGGTAAAAAACAAGCGGTTAATGATCATACGAAATGATCCTAATAAAAACCTCCAGATGCGGGACATTTGTTGCATCCCCCCATAACAATAAAATAAATCACTGATCATGAATTGATTCCTACCATCCTACCGCCAGACCTAATTCCAGCGGAGTCTCCATCACCATCCGGTCGAAGGTCATCAAAAACCCGTAATCCAGGGTTATCCCAAAGCGGCGGGTCACCGGAACCTTTATCCCCAGGCTGGCCTGGCCGAACGGCCGGTAAGCCGTCTCCCCGGTGCCGGCAACTATTGAGGTGTCCGGAATGCCGGGAAAATCCCATAGGCTTATCACCGTCAACTGCCCGACATGCGAAGCCATCACCCCCAGCCCCAATCTTAGGTTGGTGCCCATGATGGCCCTTGGCTTTATCAGCCGGACATACCCGCCGACCGGGGCCTGCCAGGAGCTTTCGCCGGTCCAGGTGTGCGACTCGTTGACCGCCGGGCCGTCGCTATGGCCTGACGGCTGGGCGCTAAAACTTTGATACGAGCCAGAAACACCATATGCCAGCCAGTCCTTGGAACGGTATTCCAGTCCGCCACCGGCCTGCCAGCCGCTCTCCCATAGCGAGAAGGGTTTGTCGCCGCCAATATGATCGCTCTCTATCCAGTCCGGGCTGGCATTGCCCAGCCAGCCGAAATTTACATTAGTGCTCCACTGGGCCATGATCGCCGTTGGTAATGCGGCCAATAAAAGGACCAACAAAAATATCTTTTTCATTATATTCTTTTCAAACTTTATACTTTCAACTTTTAACTTCTATCTTCCCCACCGGCGCCACATAGACCACGAACTCATCCCTGCCATCCAGCTGGCACAGCTTGTCGAACAGTTTCTGGTTATACGCCCCGATGGCGCAGGTTCCGCAATTGATGGACTCGCAGGCCAGATAAAGATTCTGGCAGAGGTGCCCCGAGTCCTGCAGGATGATCTTCTTGGCCTCCAACGAATAGCGCCATTCCGTCTTGTACGGCACCGCGCTCCAGATGAAGGTCACCGCGCAGTTGCCCACGTATGTCTGTCCCAGGGACGCCTTGGTCAGTTTCCTGGGCATCGACGGTACGGTGAAAAGTTTCACCAGCTTGTGATCCACCGGCTGGTAGCGGTACATTCCCTTTTTCAAACCTTTGACATTGTTGACGGCCAGGTATGTCTCAAACGGGTGCATGCATCCGCCGGAGGGAACTGTGCGAAGGCCGACCTTGCCGTTGGCCATCAGCTTTTTTATCCCCTGGGTGGCCCATAAAAGATAGGACAGCTCCTCCAGGGTCAGCGGATCGTCGGTGTACTTGCGGCGGCTCTTGCGGTCGCCTATGCAGTCGAAGATGTCTGATTTCTTTAAAACGGATTTGTCCGGCTTGGGCAGTTCTATGACCTCGGCATCCTTGGGGCATTCCTTCTGCAGCGACCCGCGCTCCAGCCCCTTGGTCTGGTCCGAGATCACCTTCTCCAGCTTGATGAACCCGGCCTTCATGGTCTCGCGGAACTTCAGGGTCTGCTTCCTGGCCTTGACGGTGTTCTTCTCCAGCTTCTCCATCGTGGCCCCGATGCCCGCCATCATTTTGGAGATCTCTTCCAGGGCCTTTTCCTCTTTCTGGGGGCTGATAGTGATTTCGCCCTTGGCCTGCTCCTTGATAAAACCGTCCCAGCCCTGGGGCAGGCTTTGGTAGAACTCTTCCAGCAAGGGTTCTCCGGCTTTTTGCAGCATTTTGCAGAAGGCCTCTTTAAGCCCCTTTTCGCTTTCCATGATGTCGCCCACCAGTATCTTTCGTTCGGCATCTTTGAGGGCGATTATTTTTTTGATGATGTCTGACATCTTTGCTCCTTTTCTGACATTTATTTTTTCTTCCCCGCTAAAAACATGAACCAACACTAAACTATTGTTTATATAATTCCTGGTCCCTTTTTGCGTATTTCGCGGGCAGTCCCCTGTAGGTCCAGATAAAAGGGCGAACCGTCCGATCCGCCCTTTTTAATAATACATATTACTCAAATATATATTTGTCAAACAATTCTTGCCTTTTAGCATTATCCAAAAAAGTTTCAGCTATATCAGGGTTTTCTAATATTTTAAGCAAGGACTTAGATATAAAATGAAAAGTATCTATTACAATATTTTTAAAAGTTACATTTTCAATTTCATTAAATGGCACACCATGAACAATTTTTGAGCGGTAACCGTAACATTTTTTTATCATATGATATATTGTTTTTCTTTCTTCAACAGTGTTACCCATAAAACGGCAAGCGTTAGAAGCAATACGATGAGATAATTCATTGGACATTGATGGATGAAATAAACTCTCTAATACGATACATAAATTAACAGTTAAATGTTCATAATAGAAAGAACGCCAACTATAGCAAAAATAATTTAAAGCGTTTGTAATCTTGTTAAACTCGCCATATTGTTGAATAATCTTCTCGCTGGTTTCCCAACATTTTTTTAATTGTTCAATGGAATTTTCATTTATTTCATTATTTTCACCCCCCAATCGCTGAAGTGGCAACATAAGTGTGTCATATTCATCTTTTATGTAATGAACTTTCTTCAGCGTAGCATCACAATCAAGTATTAATGCCCATGACAACACCCTTGATGTGCAAATGTGCAAAATATTTAAAATACGTGAAGGAGTAACATGTGGGCCACCCATAAACTGAAAATCCACGTATTCCTTTATTTGGATATAAACATTATACTCCGTTGGTTCTATAGGATCGTCGGACGGAACCAAGCCATTTTTTAAAGATTCTAAATAAAGATTTTCAAAAATACTCCCTTTTGTTGCACCAATAACGATATTGTCAGATAATTTAATACAATTATCTTTAAGTTTCCATTCGTATCCATGTAACAATAAAACTGTTACCGGTTCAATTTGTTCAGATTCTTTCATATAAATTATCTACCTGACCTCGCTGCCGGGTTCGGTCTTCCGTTGCGGAGTTAAAATCACCACTCCGTCCTGGTCCTGGGCCGCCAGCAGCATGCCGTGAGATTCCAGCCCCCGGATCTTGGCCGGCTTGAGGTTGGCCACTATCACCACCTGCTGGCCCACCAATGATTCCGGAGTGTACCACTGGGCGATGCCGGCCAGCACCTGCCGGGTCTCCCCGCCCAGCCTGACCTGCAGCCGCAACAGCTTGTCGGCGTTGGGCACCTTCTCGGCCGAGATGATCTCGGCGGTTCTGAGTTTGACCTTCTTGAAATAATCTATATCTATTAGCTCTTCGCCCGGCTGGGTGCTGGGCGCTGTCCCCTGTCCGCTTTCAACGGTTTCCTGCTTTTTTTCCTCTTCCATTTTTTTATCTTTCTTGTCGTTATTTTTTTCTATTCTGGGAAACAGCGGCTCCCCGGCCGTGATCTTCTGGCCCGGCTTTAAAAGCCCCCATTCCGAGGCTTTAGTCAGGGTGATGTCCTTTTCCTCTACGCCCAGCTTGGCCAGCAGCTCCCGGCACTTGTCCGGCATCACCGGGGACAACAGAATGCTGGCGATGCGCAGGGCTTCGGCCGCATTGTACAGCACAGTATTGATGCGCTCCTGGTTGCCCTGCTTGAACAATTTCCAGGGGGCGTTGGATTCCACGTAGCGGTTGGTCAGCTTGACCAGGTCCAGCACCGAAACAATGGCCTGGTTCAGGTCGAACTGCTCGACCTGCGATCTTATCCTTTCGCCCTGCGCCAGGGCCTGGGCTTTAAGCTCCTCGTCCGGGCCTTCCATCGTTCCGGACTGGGGCATCGCCCCCTGGCAGTAGGATTCCACCATCTTGAACACCCGGCTGGCCAAATTTCCGTAATCGTTGGCCAGATCGGAATTGATCCGCTGCTCCATCCGGGCATAGCTGAAATCCCCGTCGCCGGTGGTGGAGATCTCGGACAGCAAAAAATACCGGGTCTGGTCGGTGCCGTAGCGGGCGGCGATGACCTCGGGGTCTACCACGTTGCCCAATGACTTGGACATCTTCTGGCCGTCGGCCGTGATGTAGCCGTGGACCAGCAGCTTGTGAGGCAGAGGCACCCGGGCCGACAGCAACATGGCCGGCCAGTAAACCGCGTGAAACCGGATGATCCCCTTGCCGATCACGTGGATCCGCTCGGGACAGTCGGTCCAGAACATTTTGAACAGCTTCCCGTCATCGGCATAATCCAACGCATTGATGTAGTTGGCCAGGGCGTCGAACCAGACATAGACCACCTGGGCGGGGTCGCCGGGAACCGGAATCCCCCAGCCCTTGGCCCGTTCCTTGGAACGGGAGACCGAAAAATCCTCCAGCCCGCCTCGGATGAAAGACAGCACCTCGTTCTTGCGGGTCCTGGGTATGATCAGATATTGGTCTGATTCTATTATCCTCTCCAGCTGCTGCTGGTACCTGGAAAGCCGGAAGAAATAATTTTCCTCTTCGATGCGCTCCGGAACGGTGTCGTGCTCGGGACATTTGCCGTCGGTCAGTTCGTCCGGGGTGTAGAACTGTTCGCAGCCCACGCAGTACAGACCCTGGTAGCGCTTTTTATATATGTCCCCGCTGGCCAGACAGGCCTGCCATAATTTCTCCACCCCTTTCTTGTGCCGCTCCTCGGAGCTGGTGCGGATGAAATCGTCGTTGGACAGGTTGAGATAGTTTTTAAGTTCGGCAAAATATTTGGCGTTCCGGGCCACCAGCTCGGCGGTCCCTATTCCCTCGCTCTCGGCGGTCTGGACGTTCTTCAGGCTGTTCTCGTCCGATCCGGTCAGAAAACGGACCTGCCTGCCGAACAGCCTCTGATAGCGGGCGACAGTGTCGGTCTGGACGATCTCCAGGGCGAAGCCTATATGGGGTTTGGCGTTGACGAACGGGATGGCGGTGGTTATGTAAAATCGTTTCATTTCTGTTTGATCTCCGAAAAGGCGAACCCGGCGTGGCCCTCCTCGAACTTGACGTATATCCTCTGCTTGAAGATGTCCACCTTGTAGACGGTGCCGTCGCCCTGCGGGGTGCCCACCACCGATCCCACCTTGGGCAGGTGGCTGTAGGATTCCTCGTAGAAGGCGTCCTCGTACATCAGGCAGCACATCAGGCGGCCGCACAGGCCCAGCATCTTGCTGGAGGTCATCGACATGTTCTGCTCCTTGGCCATCTTCAGGGTGACCGGCTCGAAGTTGTTCAGCCAGGCCACGCAGCAGAGCTGGCGGCCGCACTGGCCGTAGCCGCCCACCCGCCGGGCTTCGTCCCGCACCCCTATCTGGCGCATCTCGATCCGGCCCTTGAACATGGTGGCCAGGTCCCGCACCAGGCTCCGGAAGTCCACCCGCTTCTCGGCGGTGAAATAGAATATCAGTTTGCTGCCGTCGAAGCGCGACTCCACGTCCACCAGGCTCATATGCAGGTCGTGCTTGGCCACCAGGTTCTGACAGGCCAGGTAGGCCTCCTCTTCGCGCTTGTGGTTGGCCTGCAGTTTGGCCAGATCCTCTTCGGTGGCCTTGCGCAGTATCTCCCCGGAGCGTTTCATCTTGTCGCGGAACGGAACGTTGTTGCGGACCACCGTCCCGATCTCCTCGGAGCTGTCGTAGGTGACCACCACCAATTCCTGGGGCATCAGGCTCAGCTCCTGGGGGTTGTTATAGTATGTTCCCCGGGCCTGTTTAAAATGAACCTCAATCAGAGGTGATGGCATCTTGCTCTCCTTGCGTTGTATTGCAGGCTGACAGCAGGCACAGCCTGGGGTTTACGTTCCGCTCCAGCGCGATCCTGGCCTTTTCGATGGCCCGGACCATCTCCGAAAGCTTCTGCGGGCCTGTTTTTTTTCCGATGTCCGACAGCTCGGCCTGCCGGTCGGCGTTCAGTATCCTTCCCGTCACTGTTAGATGCACCAGGTCGGCCACCACCGCCGACAGCATCTCCAGGATCCTGGCCGGGCGCCCCCGGTCCCGGGCTATCTGATCGATGGCCTCCACCATCTCCCATTGCTGGCCGTTCACCGCCGCCTTCAGCAGCTTGACGGCCAGGTCCCTTTCGGACAGCAGGTCCTGATCGGTCATCTGCAGGGCCCTTCCCAGGCTGTTGCCGGCCAGCTCGGCCAGCAGGCCGGCGGCCAGGGGGTCCTGTCCGTGATCCTTTATCAGGGATTTGATCACCGCCTCCCGGGGCAGGGGTTCAAACCGCACCTTCTGGCAGCGCGACAGAATGGTTGGCAGCAGGGCATTGGGCCGGTCGGTGGTCAGGATGAAATTGGTGGTGGGCGATGGTTCCTCCAGGATCTTCAAAAAAGCGTTGGCCGCCTCGGTGGTCATGGCCTCGACCCCGGTTATCAGCACCGCTTTGCGCTTTCCCTCGTAGGGCAGAAAACCCAGCCTCTCCTGCAGTTCGCGGATGTCGTCGATGGAGATGGCGATCGGCCGGCTGCCGAAATCGAAAGTCTGAAAAGGGCGGGCCTCCTTATCCTTGAGCATCTCGGCGATCTCCTCGGTCAGTTTCCGCTTGTCGCTGTCCGACGAGGGATGGGGCCGGGGGAACAGGAAATGGAAATCAGGGTGGATATAGGCCGCGGTCTTATGGCAGGAGTTGCACTGCCGGCAGGGCTGGTCGCTCTCGGACCGGCAGTTGAGGGCCAGGATCAGTTCCATGGCGGCCAGCTCCTTGCCCACCCCGTCCGGTCCGTAGAACAGATAGCTCTGGGCCAGCCGGTCCTCGGCCCAGGCCTGGCGCAGTATCTTCTTGGCCACGTTCTGGCCTATGAGATTTTCGAAAAGCATTAATAACCCATGCCGATTTGTAAAACGATATCAGCAACTGTTGTCATTTCAATATCACAATTTTCTGGGTGACCGTTTCCTTTTGAAATTTTGCCCTACAAAAATATATCCCGCTGGAAACAGCGTTACCCTGATTATTATCGCCAAGCCAAATTACTTCTTGTCTACCCGTCCTGACGGTTCCGTTAATCAGGGTTTTAACCGTTTGACCGTATATGTTGCAAACCTCTAAATATAAATGATCGTTTTGGGGAACATGATACACGATCTTGGCCTGCTGATTGGCTGGATTGGGAAACCCTGCCTGCAGTTTGAATTTGTTGGTGTTGTTAACAACTGGAACCTCATAGTTTGAAACACCTAATGCAGTAGTTCCGCTAAAATCCCAGGCAAACCAGCTGGGATGTCCTTCGGCATCAAAACCGCGGACCGTTATATGATATGTGCTCTCCGTTTGCAAACCTTCCAATGTATCGCTTAGCCCGTAGACTGTGACACTGTCGAACACACCAGAAGTTAATCCGTAATAGATCTTATAATAGCTGACGTCCGGCTCCGGTAGGGCCTCCCAGGAAACCAACAGCCTTTCGCCATCGCCCAGACTAAGAATGGACAAACTTTCTACCGGAGACGGATAAAGGTTGAAAACCGCCATCCCGGCTACCATTGTGCGGACGCTTTTCTCCAGAAAAGCAGGATTTAAAACGCCAGCGGTATCGTTGGCTGTATGATAATATGGGTTTATCGTGCACCCGCATTCATTTATCTCCAAAGAAGGAAAATTATAGGACATAAACGCAAATGCATTAGGAGCCCCTTTAATTCCAGAAAACCAAATCCATGCTGAATAAATTAGTAGCGCTGGCACATATTTTAATCCTATTTTTTTAACCGTTTCCGATAATGCATAACTACCCGTGGTATCATCCCTGAAATATTGAAAACTAAGCCCCCCTGTGACTTCATACCCGATCATATCGCAGTCAATCATGGCATCGATTTTCCAATTCAAGCTGTCGGCTAAACGGGCATAATGCAGGGCACCTTGCCCAATTCCGGTCTCCTCAGCCCCAAATCCGATAAACTCAAAGGTTTTATCCCAGGTTTTATCTTTGAAGATCCTGGCGGCCTCCATAGCAGCCGCTACCCCGCTGGCATCATCATCAGCGCCAGGAGCTGCAACATAAGGGTCAGTATAAGAAACCGGATAGTTGACAGCATCCCGGTGCCCGGATAGCATTAATATATTCTGTGGCAACAAAACGCCAGCTTTCCGGCCTATTATATTATACTCATAACCACTGTCTGACACGCTCTGCAGCCAGAAACTGTCTTTAATGGCTGTATAACCCCAATGGCTATACTTTTGCATTAACCAATCTGCAGCCGCATAACTGCTGTCGGTAAGCACAAAACGCGTGTTTAATTTCCCTTGATCCCTGATATACCCCATAACTGAATCAATGTTAACCGAATCAACCAACGCCTGAATTTGAGGGTCATATGGCAGTTCCAACCCGGCAAAGGGAATCCGCGCAGCAAAGACTTGACCGCAAAAAGTAAATAAAGCTAACAAAATAAATAATGTTAAGCTTTTCACTTTTTTCATCGGCCAGACTCCTTTTTGCAATTTGCCTTGTTAGGCTCTCGTTATATAGTCCCGATATTTATGCCCTCTCCCCAACCCCTCTCCTAATTAATTAGAAGCGGGACGCCGCCAGGCTAAGTGAGGTCGTTTTTATTCCAGTTCCTTCACCGTCTTGTTGCGGATGGTCATCAGTTTGGACTTGGGCATCGCCCCCTGCCGGCCGAAAGCGTACTGCCCCGAGGCTCCCTCGCTGGAGTTCTCGGCCAGGGCCAGGGCCTTCTGCAGGTCCTCCCGGGAGGAGGCCCCCTTCTGCAGGGCGGCTAGCATCACCTTGGCCCCGTCGTAGGCCTGGGCCGACAGCTTGGTCGGCGCCTTGCCGTAAGCTTTCTTGTAACTCTCCTCGAATCTGGCCGCCGCCAGGGCCAGGCTGGATCCGGAGGACAGGGTGGCGAAGATGGCCCCTTCCACGTAGGTCCCGCCCTTGGAGGTGACCTTGGGATCGCCCCAGCCATCGGAGCCCAGCAGCTGAACCTTAAGCTGATTATAGACCAGCTGCGGCGCGATCATGATTATATCATTGGGCATGGCCGGGATGAAAACCGCCTGCACCATGCCGGCCTTCAGGGTCTCGGCCTGGGCCTTGAAGTCGGTGGTGCCCGGCTCATAGGTAACCGAGACCGCCACTTTGGCCCCCAGGGTCCTGGCCTGCTGGACAAAGGCCTCGGCCACCGCCGCCCAGCCGGGATCGTTGGGGTACATCACTCCCAGCGTTTTCATTCCCAGCTTCTTCACCGCGCAATCGGCCAGGGCCGCCCCCTGCCAGCTGATGCTCTGGCTCAGCTGGAATATATATGGCCCCAAGGTGGAGATCCTCTCCTCCGAGGCGGTGGGCGACAGGAACGGCACGGCCTTGAGATTGGCCACCCCGGCCGCCGCACTGGTGGGACCGGACAGCACCTCGCCGATGATCCCGATCACCTGGCTGGTGTCGCTCAGCCGGATGGTGGCCTTGATGGCGTCGATGATGTCTCCCTTGGTGTCCTCGGTGAGCAGCTTGACCTTATTGGTGGTGGCTTTGTTGTATTCGGTGAAGGCCAGGCTGACCCCTTCTTTGACCGCGGTGCCGTATTCGCCATAGCGCCCGGACAACGGCACGATCAGGCCCACCTTATGCCCGGCGTCGCCCATCGGCACCACCGGCTTGTTGTCCTTTATGGAGGCCAGGACCTGCCTGGCCAGCCCGGCCTCCTGGCTGGCGGGGTATTTTTTTACGATCTCCTGTAGCAGCTTGAGGGCCTCGCTGTTGTTCCTGGCGTCCAGCTCCTTCTGGGCCAGCTTCAGCCCCAGGGCCGGGGCCGTCTCGGATTCGGGATATTTTCGGAAAAGTATCCGCAGCTGCCCGTCGGTAAGCCTCTCCTCGATCATGGCGGAAAGTGGCAGCAGCAGGGCTTCGCGCTCCTCGCCGGTCTTGGCGGCCTCCAGCCCCTCGATATATTGCTGTCCGGCCTTCAGGTGGTCCCCGCTGGTGAAATAGCAGTCGCCCAGCAGTTTCTTGGTCAGGGGATATTCCTTGGATTGGGGATATTTCTCGGCCAGCATCCAGCCGTTCTTAAGGGCCAGGTCCAGCTCGTTAAGATCGTAGCGGCTCTTGGCCGAAAGGTATATGGCCTCGGGGACATAATTGGAGCCGGGATATTTGGCCAGCATCTCCTGGGTGGCCGCCAGGGTCTCCTTTGGGTTGTGCTCCTGGTAAAGATTGCGGGCCTTTTTTATGAAGGCCTCGGCTCCGGCGTCCTGATCGTTGACCTGGGCAGTTTTGACATCATCCTTTTTAACCGGAGTTTTTTTGTCCACCGCCGGCTGCAACGTGGCGCAGGACACGGCAAAGGCGATCAAGAATAAAAGAGAAAGTCTTTTCATTATCATCTCCGCTAAATATATGAATCGCTGGATATTATTATTTAAAACACACCATTGTAAGTATAACAGCCCTTTATTTTTATGTCAACATCAAAAGACCGCTGCAGGTTCTACCTTTTCCTGCCGATGGCCCAATGCACCGGCATTATCATCCATTTTTCTTTAGGGTTTTTTTTGATCGATACCAATTCATCGGCCGGGAATCCCAGCTTTCCCAACAGCTCCCATTCCTGATGGAACATTTTCTGGTTTTCCCGGAAGGCAACCTTGTCATTTGCCGACCCCGTTTCCACTTTCAGCCCGACCCCGGAGAAAATGTCTTTCAATTTTCCGCCGATATCGGGATCGGCACCTTTTTCCCTCAAATCATCCGATAGGAATTCTTTGATGCCTGAATGAGTGTCCGGATGGTCGATCCTTTTCGAGTAATCCGGCTCGGCCAGCGCCGCCAATTTCCCGCCCTTTTTTAGGACTCTCCGGCACTCATTGCATACGACATCGGGCCGCCCGGCCCACAGCCAAAAATAATGGGTGATTATCAGGTCAACTGATTCATCGCCCAGAGGAAGTTTTTCGGCACTGCCAGACAGCCACAGCAGCCTTTTATTTGACGTACGCTCCCGGGCAAACATCAGGGCCGGTTCATCATTATCCAGCCCGAAGACATCAGAATCAGTGCGGTCAGCCAGCTCTCCGGCGATCACCCCGGTGCCGCAGCCGAGCTCCAGGATCTTCCTGCACCGGGCTATCCCAAGCCGGCGGTAAAGATGGAATCTTAAGGCCCGGGTCCATTCCGCCTGCCGGACATAGCGCTGGTTCCACCAGGCCAGATCGGAACCGCTTAAATTTCTTGACAAAGCATTATCCATATAATATCATGTTTTACTGTCTGGCCTTCCCTAAATATGTCATTGTGGGGATCGCTGATATTCGGCCAACGAAGCAATCCATATTATACCAAAAAACGTCCGAACAATAAACCGAAAGAGCGATATATTTATGAAGATCAAAATAACGATGTTTCTGCTGGCCTTCATCATATTGGCCGGACTGGCCCAGGCCCAGGATTACGGCTTCACCTTGCCCCGCAACGCATCTTGGCTGGTGGTCAACTCCGAGGGCCAGGCCGACCTTTACTACGAGCTGACCTTCGTCTGCGATCCGGGCGCCCATGCCATAGACATTGTTGATATCGGAATGCCCAACGGCAGCTATCAGCTGGGCGGGGCCATGGCCCGGATCGGCCAGACAGAGCTGGAGGACATCCGGGTCTCGGAATACGTCAAGCCTTACGGGGTTGAGGTCCACCTGGGCCCCAGGGCAATCCGGCCGGGCGACTCCGCCACGCTGTTCTTCAACATCCACCTGGAGAAACTGCTGTATCGGGACTCACAGGACCCGGATTATGTCTCCTTTGAATTCTCACCCACCTGGTACGGCTCCAAATATGTCCGCGGCTCCACCCGGTTGGAATGCAATTTTTCTTTCCCGCCCGGCATGAGCCCGGATGAGCCCCGCTATCACCAAAAACAGTTCACCGAAGCCTGGCTGGACACCGTCGAAAATACTGTGGTCTACCGCTGGGTGTTGGAGAGCGCCGATCCCGACCGGCAGTACACCTTCGGGGCCTCGTTCCCGGCCAAGCATGTGCCCAAGGAGGCCATTGAACAGCCGACCCCCTTCTGGCAGAAGATGATCGGCGGCATTGCCGGATTCATCTTTGGAATCTTCAAATTCTTCTTCAGCACCATCGTCTTCTGGATATTCGGAATAGCGATATTCCTCGGTATCCGCCAGCAGAAAACCCGCCGTATGAAATATCTGCCGCCGGAGGTTTCCATCGAGGGGGTGGGCATCAAGCGGGGGCTGACCGCTCCCGAGGCCGGCATCATCCTGGAGATGCCCCTGGACAAGGTGCTGAGCATGGTGCTGTTCGGATTGATCAAAAAAGAAGCGGTGGAGGTCACCGACCGCGAGCCCAAATTAAGAATAAAAATCCTGAAACCGGAGCTGGCCTCCCTGCCCTATGAAAAGAGCTTTTTGGAAGCCCTGGACAAATACGGCCTGCCGGACCAGAAAAAATTGCGGGAGGTGGCCATCAAGCTGATCAAGGATGTCAACGACAAGATGAAGGGCTTCTCCCGCAAGGACACCGCCGCCTATTACCGCGGCATCATCAACCAGGCCTGGAAGCAGGTGCAGGACGCCCAGACCCCGGAACTGAAGAGCCAGCCATTGGAGGACCAGTTCGACTGGATGATGATGGACGGCGATTACCAGAACCGGATGACCCGGCACTACGGCACCGGCGATGTCTTTTTGCCGCGCTGGTGGGGCCGTTCCGGATATGGACACCATTACGGCGGCGGCGGAACTACCGCCAAGAGTCCTGGTGGGAACGGTGTTCAGATGCCCAAACTGCCGGGGGCGGACTTTGCCAACAAGGTG